>JAEHDI010001333.1 GCA_016880505.1 Bryobacterales bacterium
AGTGAAGAGTGTTTGCTTTCCGCTTGAAATACAGCTTAAGAGCGATACGAGTGGAAGAGGTTGGGAGCCGGTAAAAGGTTTGTAAACGCAGCAACTGCAATCTATTCAAAGGGTTCCCGCAAAGCTGCGAGGCACGCAAAGGATGGCAGAATGGGAGCTTGCGTGACTTTGCGGGAACTAGCCGTCCCGTACCACCCTCGCGGAACCGGCCTAAGTCACTCGGAGCGTAGCGCGACCGCCGGGTCGACGGCCATGGCGCGGCGGGCGGGCACCCAGCTTGCCATCAGCGCCACCAGGATTAGCAGCAGGGAAACACCGGAGAAGGTCAGGGGATCCGTCGGGCTGGTCTGGTACAGGATGCCGGCGATCAGCCGCGTGAGCGCCCAGGAGCCCGCCAGCCCGGCGGTTGCTCCGACAGCCGACAGAACCAGCGCCTGCCCCACCACCTGCCGGAAGATGGCACGTTTCGGCGCGCCCAGGGCCATGCGGATGCCAATCTCGTGCGAGCGCCGGCTTACCGAATAGGACAGCACACCGTATAAGCCGATGGCGGCCAGCACCAGCGCAATGGCCGCGAAGGCCCCCAACAGCGTGGTGTAAAACCGCGGCTGCGACAGCGACTCGGCGACTACCTGCCGCATGCTGCGCGGGCTACGGATGGCTTGGTCGGGATTAAAGGCGCGAATCTCCCTCTCGACCGCCGCGGACAGGCGTTCGGGGTCATCCGAGGCCGTGCGCAGAACCAGCGTAGTGGAAAACGCCGGCGAGAGATGTTGCCGATAGTCGCGGTACAACTCGGCCTGACCGCTTTCCGTCACGCTGCCGCGCTTCACGTCCCCGACCACTCCGACGATGGTGACCGGGGTGCGGGCCCCATCGATGTAGACGCGCCGGCCGACCGGGTTTTCGTTCGGCAAGTAGCGGCGTGCCAGCGTCTCGCTGATCACCGCTACCGGCAACGCAGCGGTATCATCGGATTCGTTGAACACCCGCCCCTGCCGCAGCGCGATTCCCATCGCCCGGAAGTAGCCGGCGTTGACGCACCGGGTCTGCGCCGTCCACACCTGTCCGGGAGCCTGCCGTCCCTCAATGGCCAAGGCCGACATGGAGTCCACGTCGCCCAAAGGGAGGACCGTTGTCATGCCCAGGGCGTTCAGGCCGGGAAGCGGCTGAAGCCGTTCGATCATGCGGGTGATGTACCGCGCCTGTTGCGGCATCTCCTTGATGTCGCCGGGGACCGGCACCCGCATGGTGAGCACGCGGCCGGGGTCGAACCCCAGGTCGATCTGCAATAAGCGGTCCAAACTGCGCAGCATGAGCCCGGCGCCGGTGAGCAGGACCACGGAAAGCGCTACCTCCGCAACCACCAGGAGGCTCCGCAGCCGGTGGGAACGACGTCCGGAGGTGGCGCTCCGTCCGGCGTCTTTGAGAGCGACGTGCATGTCCACGCGGGAGGCCCGCAGGGCCGGGACGAGGCCAACAGCGATGCCGGTGAGTACGCTAAGCAGCAACGTGAACAGCAGGACATGGTTATCCAGGCGGGCCTGCTCCAGCCGGGGCATGGGAATGCCCTCGGGCGAGATCGCGACCAGGATGCGGCTGCTGCAGGCGGCGACCGCCAGCCCGGCCATGCCTCCGAGAACTGCCAGGAGCAAGCTCTCCGCCAGCACCAACCGCACGATGCGGAGGCGGCCGGCGCCCATGGCGGTGCGCACCGCGATTTCGTGGCCACGGCCGGCGCCACGCGCCAGCAGCAGGTTGGCCACGTTCAGGCAGGCAATGAGCAGCACGAAACCCACCGCGCCGAAAAGCACCAGCAGGGTGGCGCTCACCTGTGCCGCAACCTTTTCGCCCAACGGACGCAGCGTCGTGCGAAAGTCGTTGGGGGACTTCCGGACGGCAGTCTCGCGAAAAACCGCATCCACGTGCGCCTGCGCCTGTTGCTGGGTGACCCCGGGCCGCAGCCGCACGATGGACAGGTACTGCGCCTCTCGGCCGCCCGGCAGTTCGGGGGGAACCTGCCATGCCGTCCACAGTTCGAAGCTCGGGTGGTGGAAAAGGAAGTCGGGCGGCATGACGCCGGCCACGGCGTAGCCTTCCCCGTTCAGAAGTATCTGCCTGCCGATCACGCCCGGGTCGCGGGCAAAACGTCGTTGCCACAGCCTGTCGGACAGAATCACCGCGCCGGGAGCGCCCGGCCGGAACTCGTCGGCGCGGAACAGGCGCCCGAGCGCGGGCGGCGCGCCGAGAATGTCGAACCACTCGGAGGACACCTCGAAGCCGTAAAGGTTCTCCGGGCCCTCACGTCCGGTGGCGGCGAACACCAGCGGCTCGAAAACGGCGAGTTTCTCGCAGATGTGATCCAGCCGCCGGAATTCCCTCACATCGGCCGCCGAGACCGCCCTGCCCTCTCCGCGGACATTCACTCCCGAGAGCGTGAAGAGGCTCGCCGGGTCGCGGTACGGCGGAGGGCTCAGGAGCACCGCGTTGATCAGGCTAAAGATCGCGCAATTGGCGCCGATACCGAGCGCGAGCACACCAACGACGATGGCCGTGAACCCTGGGCTGCGGCGCAGCATACGGCAGCCGTAGCGGAGATCCCGAAACATTTCGGACATGCAAGTCTTCCTTTTGGAATTGGACACCGCGGTCTACCCGCCGGTTCCTCGGCTGTCTCCGGAGACAGTACGTCCGTCGGGCCATCCTACAAGTGGCGGCCCAGCGTTTCGAAAACGGAACAGTTCGCAACCCTCACATATCCGGCTACCCGCTCCGGCCGGTGAAGCGCGCACTTACCGATCGGCCGGCCCACGCGCTACATCAAACTGGAAGACTAGTGTCTTCTTCATTCAACCAGAGCCCAAGGGCTTACGCCAATCTCCGTTGTTCACTCTTGCTTGCTGTCGGATCTTGACATCAGTGGAAATACTGTGACATCCTCCGTATGGCAGTCGTCTTCGGGAACGACGGTAACCAAAGGGGGGAGTTACCATGGACGACAAGAAAGTCATCGCAGTGGTAGGCGCGACAGGCGCACAGGGAGGCGGCTTGGCTCGCGCCATTCTCGCCGACCCGAACGGCGGCTTCGCCTGCCGGGCCATCACCCGTGATCCAAGCAAGGACAAGGCCAAAGACCTCACCGGG
>JAEHDI010000176.1 GCA_016880505.1 Bryobacterales bacterium
CATGCAGCAAGCGGACCGGCTTTCACGCGGAGTTCAGATGGCTGCGAGGCTACGACGGTGGGCGCGGGCGCGGGTGCGGGGGCGGGCGCGGCGGACATCGCCCCATGGACTGGCTTGAGGATGACCGGCCGGGATGTCCTTGGCCGCAACTGAGACCACAGTTTCCCCAACACGCTCGGTTCCGCCTGCAGGCGGAGGCGCCTGGTCGCAACCGTGAAAAGCAGCGCCGACAGCACGACGGCAAACAGCGTAGGCTCGGTCAGCCTCAGCCAGAGGTCATGCAGCGGTGCACCCTCGACGATGCTGGCTTGCAGCATGCGCGAGCTGGCAGCCAGGGGGTCCACCCATTCCAACATATCGCTGCGGGGTGTGCCAGCTGGCGGGCCAAGAAGTTCCGCTGGAAGGATCAGCAGAAGGAAGAGGCCGAGGCTCACGAGCAAGCTGGCCGCGTTCGAGTTGCAGCGCAGACTCACGAGCATCCCCAACGCGGCCATCGCTATGGCCAGGATGCTCCCCATCACGGGGCCCCAAAGCAGCGCCGGTGCCAGCGCCGGATCGCCCTTGGACAGGACGATCCAAAAGGGAAGGCCGATCGCCAGGGCCACCGGCCACGGAGACAGGGCGGCGAGGAATTTGCCGAGCACAAGCTGCCGGCGACTGGACGGCGTCAGCAGCAGCGACTCGAGCGTGCTCCGTTCGCGCTCTCCACTAAAACTGTCCGCAGCGATGATGAGACCGATAAACATCCCGATAGCGACGGATGCCTTGACGATCTCCGCCACCATGAGCTTCAGCGGCAACAGCTGCAGCTCCTGGTTGCTGGCGAACAGGTACGCATAGATGCCCAGCAGGATCGTATAAATGAGGATCAAGTACAGCGCTTTGCCGCCGACCCAAAGGTCGCGCAGCTCGCGCGTGAACACGATCCACCACGTCTTGCTCACTTCAGCGCCTTCGTGGTGAGGTCGAGGAACACGTCCTGCAGGCGGCCGCTCTGCGGCTCAAAGCCGAGGATCTGGATCCCGGCCCGGATCAGGGTGTCAAGAATCTGGTTGCTGAGGCTCTCGCCACCCGTCCCGTTTACTTCGAGCCGTAACCAGCCTGGCTGGCCCGTACCGGCGACGACGCGCTTGACGGGAGACAACGCTTCCAGCTCCCGCTGCGCGTCTGCCACCGCGGGCACCGGAACGCGAACTCGGATGACGTTCCGCTCGGCCTTGCCTGTCACGTCACCCACGGGTCCCTGCACCACGACTTCGCCGGAGCTCAGGATGACCACGTCGTCGCAGACGGCCTCTACCTCCGGAAGCATGTGGCTGCAGAGGATGATGGCGGTGTTCCGCTCGCGGGCGATTCGTTTGACCAGCTCGTTGAGCTCCTGCTGGCCCTTGGGATCGAGCCCCAGCGTCGGCTCGTCGAGAAACATGACCGACGGATCGTTGACGAGAGCCCGCGCGATGCCGATGCGTTGCCGCATGCCGTGACTATAGGATCCGACCAGCGACCTGCCGCGCGGCCCCAGGCCCACTTCGTCGAGCAGCTGGAGACCGTACGAGCGAGCCTCACTGGCGCTGCGTCCGTACAGCTGCCCGAAGAACGTCAAGTACTCGATCCCGGTCATCTGCTTGGGGAGCCCGAAGCTCTCGGGCAGCACGCCGATGACCCGGCGGATCTGTTCCGGGTTTGTGTGGGGAATGCCGGCCACCTCGAACCGGCCGCCGTCAGGCTCCATGATCGTCGTGAGCATGCGGATCGACGTCGTCTTCCCCGCGCCATTGGGCCCGAGAAAGCCGAGGATGCGGCCTGACTTCAACGAGAACGACAGGTCTCGGACCGCGAGTCGCGGACCATAAAACTTCCGCAGATGCTCGGCGACGAGAACGTTCGGCTGGTTCATGATGGTGAGTCTCCTTCGGCGAATTCAGAGGTTCCTGTTGTCAACTGATCCAGATTCCTGCTCTTCCCAAATTGCAAGTACAGGCTGGGCACCACGAACAGGTTGAGCAACGTCGAGGTGACCAGACCGCCCAGAATCACAATCGCCATCGGGTACTCGATCTCGTGACCGGGGATGTCTCCCCGCGCCACCAGCGGTACCAACGCCAGACCCGTGGCTAACGCGGTCATCGCGATCGGCGAGAGGCGTTCGCGGGCTCCGCGCAAGGCCAGCGCCGGACCAAAGGATTCGCCTTCCGACCGTTCCAGATGCTGGTAGTGACTGATCAGCATGATTTGGTTGCGGGCCGCGATCCCGAACACCGTGAGGAAGCCGACCAACGAACCGAGCGAGATCACGTCGCCAGTGAAGTACACGGCGAGCAGACCGCCTACGAGCGCCGAGGGCAGGGTCAGGAAGCCGAGCACGGCCAGGCGGGTGTTCTCGAAGGACGCCAGCAGGATCAAAAACACGCCGAGCGCCGCGGCAAGGGCGAAGCCCAACAAGCGGGCCTGGGCTTCCTCCCGCTCCTTCCCCTCGCCGAGGATGACGGCGTGATATCCCAATGGGAAGCTGATTGCTTCAAGGCGGTCCTCGACCCGGTCCATCACTTTCGTGAGATCGCTTCCCGTCACTTCGGCGCCAACGTCGATCCGACGCGAGTCGTTTTCGCGGTAGATCACGCTCTGCGCCGGCATGATCTGCACGGTGGCGACGTCGCCCAACCGCACCTGGCCTCCGTGGGGTGTATCGATCGGCAGATCGCGAATGCTGGTCAGGCTGTTGCGCGTGGCGGGCGTGCTCCACACGTTCACATCGTAGGCCTTCCCGTCTCTGAAGATGTCCCCGACTTCTTCGCCCGCCAGCAAAGTGCCGGACGCCCGACGCACGTCGCCGGGTTTGAGGCCATAGCGCCGCGCCGCCGCGAGGTTGACCTTCACCTGCACCTGGGGGACCTCCGATTGGAGCTGCACATTGAGATCCGTGATCCCGGGGATCCCGCTCAGCGAGTCGCGTAACTCCTCCGCCAAGGTGTGGATGACCTTCAGATCGGGTCCGTAAATGCGGACGGCGAAGGTTTGGCTCGATCCCGAGAGCACCTCGTCGATGCGCTCGTTCAGGTATGTCTCTACGTTGTGAAACAGACCGGGATACCCGTACACCACCTCTTCGACGGCGGCCAACGTCTCGTCATAGTCCGCTTTGGGATCGATGCTGATCCAGTTCTCGCCGAAATTGACACCGTTGAGCTCGTCGGCCAGCAGCGCTTGTCCGATGTGAGAGCCAAAGTTCCGCACTCCCGGAATCGCGCGCAGCTCACGACTGAGACGCGTCACGATGCGGCGCTCTTCCACGACCGAGCTGCCGGGCTTGGTGATCCAGTGAATCAGGAAGTCCCGTTCCTTGAAGTGAGGAAACAGGGATTCGCCGAGGAACGGCAACACGGCGAAACCGACCACCATGATGACGGCGGTGGCGGTGAAGACCGGAAGGGGGCGCTGGACGATCCGCGCCAGAATCGCGTGGTAGCCCCGCTGGAGCCAGTGCACCACCGGCTGTCGCTGCTCGGTGATGGGCGCCTTGGCGAGCAGCAGCAGGCACATGGCGGGGGTGACGGTCAGGGCCACAACCATGGAAGCCAGCACTGCCAACCCGTATGCCAGCGCCATCGGCTGGAAGAAGGCACCGGACAACCCCCCGATGAAAAAGAC
>JAEHDI010001334.1 GCA_016880505.1 Bryobacterales bacterium
GCAGCCGGCTTTTCCGGCGGAATTTCCGTGGGGGCGTTGATAAACCGAGCCCGAGTCTTGATGGGGCTCTCGGTGTCGTTATTCAACTCCGCGTCCGAATCGTTGGACTTATAGTCGTTGGTCAGGACGACGCGCTGGATCCACTTAATCTGCTTGCTGCCGTAGGCGCCCGGAACGATTACCCGCGCCGGGCCGCCATGGGACGCCGGAATGACCTGGCCGTTCATTTTGTAGGCGAGGATAACGGGCATCTGCCCCGGCGGGTTTTCCAGGATCTGAGCCAGCGGCAACGAGGCTTGGAACGGCGGCAGGTTCTCGGGGTGATAGCTCTGATAGTAGACCCGGCGGACATTGGCTTTGGGCTTGGCCAGCCAGAGGATCTCGCGGAGGGGGACCCCCTCCCACAGGGTCATGTGAAAAGGATCGGCGCCGTTCGTACAGACGCAGGCGTGCAGAAAGCGGACCGCGTGTTTGTCCGCCAATCGCATCAGACCGTTCCAGTCCAGTGCGTTTCCCAGCGCGCGCGAGAGGGGCTGCTCCACGCTGCTGTCGCTGGCAGGGTCCGGGACCACATCGAGAGACCAGGTGTCCGGAAGGAGTCCGATCTCGCGCAGCTTCTCCGGCGGGAGTTTGGTGACGCCCGCTTTTCCCTTGTCCAGGATGAAGACACGGTCGAGCGGCGTCAGGTACTCGAGCTTGGCGATCGCCTCCCGCAGCCGGGGGTCGGCTCCGGCATCCGCGGCCGCGAGCGGGGAAGCGCTCCAGGCCGCTGCCGCCGCGCCGCCCAACTGGAAGAAGTGACGCCGCGTCAGCCGGCAGTGTTCAGCCATGCGTTGATCGAACTGTTCCATCCGATCCTCCTGAACGAGGATAGCTCAGAAGGCGACTCCCTCAAGAAGGCGTGGCAAGCCCGCGTGTTCGGTTGCGCCTGCGGACGTGCGTGAACCGCTGCACCTGCAATCATCCTCACGTAGTGAGTCGGACTACGGTCGACCGTAGTAAACCAGAATGTCGAAGTTGCCCGGGGCTTTACCGAGTAACCGGAGCAGCAAGGCGACTTGCCCTCGATGATGAATTCCGTGAATGGCGGCATGGTGCATCAATTCCCCAAGCGGCATCGCATTCTTCTGCCCATTGCCGAACGAGAATTCTACGATGCGGGAGAGATCCTCGTCTTGCAGGTTCCTCAGGAACGCTCGCACGGAGGCCTCGACTTCTTGCCATCGGTCGATGAGCGAGCTAACCGTCGGGTAGTCAGAAGCGACAAGTGCAGCACCTCGCTTCGCGCCGCCGCAACGGTCAAGCCAGCCCCACTCCGCACTCAAGACGTGAACCAGGGTGTTTCTTACGGAGCCGTAACTCCCGGCCACAGGCTGGGTGAACTCATCCGGTGTAAGCTGCCGGAGCCCTTCGAAAAGCTTATGGTTCGCCCAATAGCCATAGTCGAGTAAGGTTTGAAGGTCTTTGACCGTCATGAATTGATCGTCCCACAGGCATCAGTAGCGATCGCCAGCGTGCCGCGGTTCGGCCGAAGCAGCCACGGCGGGCGACGCTGCGCCGGAACTCGTGCATCGGCGCGTGATCGAGGCGAGATGGTAGTCAGTCCCAGTCAGTCCCCATTTCTTGGATTTCCGATTTTGGGAGCAGCGGGTTCCAGCGGGTCTGCCGGACGTCGGCGAGGTTCTCGGCATTCAGAAACAGCCGCACC
>JAEHDI010001335.1 GCA_016880505.1 Bryobacterales bacterium
CACCTTCCAGGAGCGCCTTGCGGAACCTCGGCTCCGCCGCCAGAAGGAAGTTCCCGCCGTTGGCCCATGCCTCGATCAGCGCGAGTTCCAGCGAATCGTGCGGCACGACGCGGTCCGGTTTAAGCCCGGCTTCCTCATTCGGAAGGTACCCGAGAACCGCGGGCCGCTTCGGGTACATCGCGCGGAGGTAGCCGATCCAGAATCCGTTCGCGTCGATCCACGGCTGCCGGCTCGCGCTCGAGACTTCGTCGTCGCGGCCCCTGGCGCCGCCGCGGCTGATGCCCGGCCACAGTCCGGCCCTCAAAGCGGCCGGCTTCGCGGCCTCCTTGTTCATTTCCTCGACGCCGAGCAAGGGGATGTCGGCCGGGTCCGCCGTTTTCAATCCTGCCTGTCGGCACGCCTCGGCGAACGCTGCATCCACACGCGGTGGCAGGACCGCGGTGGCTCCGCATTGTTTCAGCAGGGGGATGTGTTTCGGATCAAGGTCATCCCAACGGATGACAACGTCGGAAGAGAGATCAAGAGCCATTGTTATGAACCCGAGTGGCCCGTGCCGAAGATCACCCGGCGAATTCCACCGTTTCCGGCCGTTCCGTGAATGACGCGGTGATGAAATCGCGATTCATCCGGGCGATCACCTCTAACTTAATCGACTTCGGGCACGCTGCTTCACAGGCTCCGATGTTGGTGCAACTGCCGAAAAGTTCCTCGCCCATTGCCGCGATCATGCTGAGCGCCCTGCGCTTGCGCTCCGGCTGGCCTTGCGGCAGCAAGCCGAGCTGGGAGATCTTCGCGCCCACGAACAGCGCCGCCGCGGCATTCGGGCACGCCGCGACGCAGGCGCCGCATCCGATGCAGGCCGCCGCGTCCATCGCCCTCTCGGCGATTTGCTTCGGGATCGGCACCGCGTTGCCGTCCGGTGCGCTACCCGTCGATACGGATATGTAGCCGCCGGCCTGGATGTTGCGGTCGAATGCGGTCCGATCCACCACCAGGTCTTTGATGACCGGAAAGGCGCGGGCCCGCCATGGCTCGACGTAGATCGCGTCGCCGTCCTTAAAGTGCCGCATGTGAAGCTGGCACAGCGTGGTCCCGTGCTGCGGTCCGTGAGCGACGCCGTTGACCATCGCTCCGCACATGCCGCAGATGCCCTCGCGGCAGTCGTGATCGAACGCCACTGGGTCCTCGCCCTTCGTCATCAGCTCTTCATTCAGGACGTCCAGCATCTCCAGGAACGACATCTCGGGGCTGACGTCGTTTAACTCGTAGCGAACCATGCGTCCCGGCGCGTGTGCATTTTTCTGCCGCCAGATGTGGAGAGTGATCTTCATTACTTGTAACTCCGTTGTGACGGGATCACATATTCGAACGTCAACGGCTCTTTGTGCAACGTGGGCCGCTTATCCGGTCCCTCATACTCCCAGACTGCTGCGTGACAGTAGGCCTCGTCGTCGCGCAACGCCTCGCCCTCGGGCGTCTGGTGCTCCTCCCGGAAGTGACCTCCGCACGACTCGTTGCGTTCCAGCGCATCCAGGCATATCAGCTCGGCCAGTTCGAGGAAATCCGCGACCCGGCCCGCCTTTTCCAGACATTGATTGAACTCCTCGTTCGTGCCGAGGACGTTGACGTTCTTCCAGTATTCCTCGCGCAGCGCCGGAATCTTCTCCAGCGCTTGCCTGAGTCCGGCCGCGTTCCGCGCCATCCCGCAATCCTCCCAGAGGATCTTGCCGAGTTCACGGTGAAAGGAATCGACGGTCCGCTTACCTTTGATCGACAGTAGCCGATTCGTGGTCGCAACGACGTTCTCCTCGGCTTCCTTGCATGCTGGGTTGTCTGGCCCCACCTTGTCCAGCTTCGCCGTGGCGAGGTAGTCGCCGATCGTGTAGGGCAGCACGAAGTAGCCATCGGCCAGGCCCTGCATGAGCGCGCTGGCGCCCAGGCGGTTTGCCCCGTGATCGGAGAAGTTCGCCTCGCCGATCACGAACAGGCCCGGGACGGTGCTCATGAGGTGGTAATCCACCCAGAGCCCCCCCATCGTGTAGTGCGACGCCGGAAAGATGCGCATCGGCGCTTCGTACGGGTTCTCGGCCGTGATGCGCTCGTACATCTCGAAGAGGTTCCCGTAGCGCTCCGCGATGGTGTGCCGTCCGAGCCGCTGGATGGCTTCGGAGAAGTCAAGATAGACCCCAAGTCCGGTCTCGCCGACCCCCCGGCCGTCGTCACACACCTGCTTGGCTGCCCGCGACGCCACATCGCGCGGGACAAGATTCCCGAAGGCAGGGTACCGCCGCTCCAGGTAGTAGTCGCGTTCCACCTCGGGGATTTCGGCCGCCGGCCGCTTGTCGCCTGCCTCTTTTGGAACCCAAATGCGGCCGTCGTTGCGCAGCGACTCGCTCATCAAGGTCAGCTTC
>JAEHDI010000022.1 GCA_016880505.1 Bryobacterales bacterium
ATCCGCTCATGGAACAGGCGGCCCCACCGCACGCGATAGACGGCATTCTTTGGTTCCCGCTCCACGGCCGCGCGGAAGGCATCATTCGCCTGCCGGTGCCGTCCGAGCCCCCAGAAGCCTTCTGCGCGCAGATAGGCGTCCGGCGACGCCGTGAGCTTTTCGAAACACGCCGAGGCTTCCTGCAACCGCCCGTGATGCCGGTGTCCGCGGCAGACATCGAGTGTCTGCGCCATTAACGGGACGGCCAACAGCAAGAGCAGGAAACCGCGAGTCATCGGTCAATCTCCTCCTGCGTCCGGGCAAGGTCGAGCAGCAGAGCGCCAAGCTGTTTGCGATAGTCGTCCGACGGCATGGCGGCTTTGCGGTACTTGAGGAGATCGATCTGCCGTTCGATCTCCTCTCTCTGCGCTAGAAGTTCTCGTTTTTCCGGGCTGCCCGCCGCGGCCTGTGCGCTGCCGAAGCGGACCAGCGTGAACGCCCCCGCCAGTCTTCCCTGGCCGTTTTCGGTAGATGGCGCGCGGACTCCCTGCCGTGCCCCAGTGTCGTCCAGCATCGCGTGCTCGGTGGCCAAACGTTTTTGCGAATCGTAGAACTCGACAGTTTTGCTGTCCGCGTAGCGGAAGGCTTCCAGTGCGGACACCGACTCGTTCTTATCCGTATCCGCGGCGGCGTCGCGCAACGCCTCCACCCAATAGCGGGCGAACACGGTCGCGTTCTTCTCCGTGCCGCTCTTTGTGGCGGTGATGACGACGCGGTTCTCCTTGCCTAGCGTGTCGAGGGCGCCCCCGCTGGCACTGGTCATGTTCACGACCAGTTGCCGCGAAGCCGGGACGCGGTCGAGCAGTCCCGCAAGCTCGATGGCCGATAGATCGGGACCCGGCAGGTTGAATTTGTAGTCGGCGCCGTCGAACGTGCCGTGGCCGATCAGCATGACGACCAGCGCGTCATCGGGCCGGCAGTCCCGCGAGAAGGCTTCGAGCGCAGCACGGACACGCTCGCGGGTGGCCGCCGGACCGTAAAGCGTCTCGACGCGCGCCTCCCCACTGCTTTCCCGGAGAATTTTGTCGACGGTCTTCGCCAGTGAGACAAAGCGCTGCTCGTAGTCCGGCTCTCCGCCGAGCCCCGAAACAGTGAGATAGCACGTACCCGCCGGAAGCGAGAGGCTGGAGCACAGCAACAGCGCAGCGAGTCTCATACCACCCCCCAGCGGCGGCGCAGCAGCCACTCGGCGCTTTTGAGCGCGATCAGCGCGAGGAACAACGCCGGCATGTCCCAGAGATCGCGGGCTTCCCGCGTGGTAATGCCGGCTTCGGAGTACGAGATTTCATCCGCCAGCTTCGCCGCATCCCGTGGGCGGTAGTAACGGCCGCCGGTCTCATCGGCGAGTTTCTCGAGCAGTTCGCGATTCTGCTCGGCCCGGAAATTCTCGGCGACGCCGTCTTCGCGGCGGAAGGCCATCACGTCACGCCCGAGTTCTTCCCCGTCCCTTGCCGCCGCCGCCTCCACAAGATAGGAACCCGGTTTCTCTGCAGCCCATTCGCCCTGGTACACGCCCGGCTCTCCCTGAGCCGGCGCGAGCGTCACACTCGCCGAAGCGCCGTCGGGCCCGAGGATGCGTGCTTCGACGCGGGCGTCTGCCGCCGGCGCGTATGCCTTGTCCCGTACTTCCGCCCGAAGAGGGATGCGGGCTTCGTCGGCTATCACCTGGCGGGGCGTTGACACGGTGACTTGCGACGGCGATTCCCCCACCAGCCAGCGCAGCAACTGCTGCCAGAACATCTCGTGCGTGCGGTCGGTGTGTTCCTGGAGCATCTTCCAGCGCCAGCTTCCGCCGGTTGCCATCACCGCGGAGCGTCCCCGGCCAAAGTTCTGCGTCACCAGCAACGGCGACCGTTGCCTTCCACCCACGACCGACTCGGCCAGCACAAGCGCGCCAGGCTTCGCGCTGCCCGTCTCCTGGTAGTCGGCCAGCGCCGGCAATTTCTTCCACCGTTGCGCGTTCCGCTCGGGTTCCTCCTCCAGCCGGCAGATGAGGCTGTCGCGGCCGGCGGCGGTCAGTTCCACGGCCGCCGGATCGCGCCGAAACGTCCCCTTCCTTGTGGGGAGTACGACGGGGAGCAGGTCCGCCAACGGAGACTGCCCATAGCCGCCGTCGGCGAGCGCCGCTCTCCCTCCGAGAAAGAGAACGCCGCCGCCGCGCCGGTCGGCGAATTGCCGGACCAACTCCTGTTGGGCCGGGGTGAAGTAGCCTGCCTCGACATCGCCGATGATCAAACCCTGGAAGCGGAAGAGGACTTCGGCGGCCGTCGGAAAGCCGTCTTCGAATTCCTTCGGCTTGTCGACCCCCTGCACGTAGATCTTGTTCTGCGTGGTGCGCAGGATCGACGTGATCTGGAGACTGCGGTCCTCCTCGACTGCGCGGCGTATGAACTTCAGCTCCCAGCGCGGATCGCCCTCCAGATACAGGAGCCTCGGCCGGAAGGCTTCCACGTTGATCAGACGAGCGACCGTGTTGTTGTTCAGGTTTTCCTCGCCGGCGAGCGGCGCGACCGCCACATCCAATCCGCGGGCCCCGGCAACGCCCGCATTGAAGTGAACCGTCTCGATCTGGGGCTCGCCCTCCGCGCCAAACACGATCTCGCGCGAGGCGAGCACCTTGCCGGCCTCGCTCACGGTCAACCGCGCCTTCTGCTGCGCGTAGCCGTGCTGCCTGAGCGTCACCTGCGCGCTGAGCCGGGAATCCGCCAGCGCCCGAGCGGGCACGGTGACGTCGCTAAGCTCCACATCACGTGCGAACTGCTCCCTTCCAAATCCGATCGCATGCACCGGGATGCGCCGCCGCCGGATCTCGGAGATCGTCTCCAGACCGATGCCACCGCTGTTGTCCGCGCCGTCGCTCAGCAGCACAACCGCGCCGATCGGCAATGCGGCGCTCTCGGCGGCAAGTTGTTTCAGTGAATCGCCGAGGTGCGTCGCCTGCGCCCCGGCGGTGACCTGACCGATCTCGCCGATCCTCTCCAGGCGCTCTCCGAAACGATACATCCGCACCTGGAACCGCTTCCGCAGTCCGGCGATCAGTCCCCCATTGAGCACCGCGGCGGCCTGCTCCCGGCGAGTGCCGCCATCCTCTCGCAGGGCCATGCTCCGTGAATCGTCCACCACAATCGCGACGATGTTCTGCTGCGGCTTGAGCGTCGCCACGCTGATCGCCGGGTGCCACAAAAGCAAGAGCAGCAGGGCCGCCAGCGAACTCTGGAGCGCCCACACGGCCGCCGGACGCCAACCGGAAAGACCGGCAGCCAGCCTCTCGCGACGCCGCCAGATGAGCCATCCGAGCAGGCCTGACGCCATCGATACGGCCACGGCCAACACCCAGCCCGGATAACGCGATAGCAGCACAAAGCTCCCCTTTTCATACACCGTGGGGGAATACTTAAAGAAGAACTCGAACATGTCGCGCTCGCCGATTCGGTTTTCTTGCTAGTGCGTCATCGAATAAATGATGTAGTTGATCCCGACCCGGTAAGCGAGGGATGCATAGCGCTCCGGATACTGTGGCATGTCGGCCCACTCCCAGGCGTCGCCGAGGTCCATGTTGGCGCAAATGGCCACCATCAAGCGGCCTCGGTCGTCATAGATGCCCCGCCAGAGCGGCTCGACACCGTCCTGCTCATAGGTGACGCCCGTGCGGAACATGATGATGCCTGGTACCTGAAACCGCTCGTCGAGATCGTACAGGACGTGGAAGATCGCATCGTCATTTCCAATGTCGACAACCGGCCGGTCCGGAAAAACCCGCCGGAGACTCGACATGAAGATGTCCCACTCCCACGTTCCGTGGAAGTCGTCGGTCATGAGAAAGCCGCCGCGAAGGAGGTACTCGCGAAGTTTCTTCGCGTGGGCGTCAGTCAGATCCCAGTGTCCCGTCTCCACCGCGTATACGAACGGGTAGTTGAAGATATCGTCGGATTCAAGGTCGACCACCTGCTCGACCGAGCGCGTGTGTATCCGCGTGAGCCGCCTGACGCCTTGGACGAACTGCCGGTCGGCCTTCGGATAGTCGGTCGTCCACGAGCCGCGAAAGCCCCAATAGCCGCCGGATCGTATCGAATTGTAACGGAGGCGCGCGAAGGCGAATTCGGTTTTCTCGTTGGCGTCAGGGGGAATCGGGGCGGGATTGTCTTCCTCCCGAAGGAAGTAGCGCAACTTGCTCTCTTGCAGCGCCAGCGCCGCGCACACAGCGGCCAGAAGGAGTAACACCACCGGCGTGAATGTCCGAGCACGCATCGGGCCCCCCGCAGATGAATCCAGAATAGCAGATTCATGAACACCGGCACTCAGTAAAGCGCTCAGCTCAGGTCGGGCAGATCGTACTCGCCGAGTTGAAGCGGATAGCGCCCGCGCTCGCGAACGAGATCGACGACGTACTCGTAGTTCGCGGCGCTGACGTTGCCCGGCACCGAGTGGTCGGACTGGAAGATGTAGCCGCCGCCCTTCGCCGCATTGAGCTTGGTCAGGACTGCCCGCTCCAGTTCCTCGCGGCTGCCGTTCGCCCAGAGCAGCACGTCCATGTTCCCGCAGAAGCCGATGCGATGCCCGTAGCGCCGGCGCAGATCGACGACATCCAGTCCCGCCTTGGCTTCGAGCGGGTTGTAGGCGTCCACGCCGATCTCGATGAAGTCCGCGAAGATGCGATTGACGTTTCCGCACCCGTGATAAATGACAGGCAGGCCGTTCGCGTGGCAGGCGTCGATGATCGCCTTCACACCAGGCTTGAAATGCTTGCGCCAGTACTCAGGCGAGAAGAACGTTCCTTTCTTGTAGGCTACGTCGCCCCAGATCACCATGCCGTCGAGCATCCCGCCGGCGGCTTTGATCTGCGCGTTCGCGAGTTCGAGCGAGAACGCGTTGATCCGCTCGAGGAAACGGGCTACTTCATCCGGGTACTCGCCGATCCAGAGCATCACATTCTCCGAGCCGATGATGCGCCAGAGCGTTTCGTGTCCCTCGCAGACGCTTCCGTAGACGGGGAAATCGGGATGAAGCGTACTCACGGTGTCGATCCACGGCGCGAGGTCGCGCGCGAAGCCGTCGCCGACGCCGGCAATCTGGTTGTCGCCCCCTCGGAAAAAGCGGCGCTCATCCCACGGGTCGTCGAAAGAGAACGCCCGCATCTTCTCGATGCTGTCGGTCTCGAATCGCAGGAACGCCGGCATGGGAGCATCAAACCGCTTCCGGATCACGGCGCCGAAGCCGGTCCGCACAACGACCTCTTCGTCGGTTTCGGAAACCATGTCGAATGGCCGGATTTGCGGATCCATGTTGGGGATGGTGACCTGCCAGTCGAGGTCGTAGTAGCGGTAGATGTCCGCGTCCGCCGCGAGGCCCAGCTCTTCTCTCCATCGCCTGAGGAAGCTCCCCCAGAAGAAGTCGCTGACCGGGACGCGGTCCGGCTCCTCATGCCGCAGGGCCTTGTTCATCCGCTCGAGCTTGGCGAGGCAATTGGGGGTGCGGGACATGAGCATCTCACCGTGGGTTTCCCTGCCGAGGGGCAGGCCGAGGCTATGCCGCCGCGAGGTGCTTCATGTTCCAGCCGCAGATGGTGCTGCCCTGGAGCTTGTCGCCCGCGGGACCGGCCCAGTGGGTCTCGAGGCTGACGTAACCGCGGTAGCCGTCTGCCAGCAGCGCTGCAATCTGTCCCTTCCAGTCGATACCACAGGCGCCGAGCGGCCCCCACTCGGGCTTGTGCCCCTTCATGTAGCAGTCCTTGGCGTGGACATGCGCGACCCGGTTCGCCGGCAACAAACGGTAGCCGTCCGGGAACGGCACCTCGCCGGAGACCAGCGCGTTGGCGGGATCCCAGACCAGCTTCAAGTTTGGATGATCCACAGCCCTCAGCGCCGCCGCGGCCTCCGCGCCCGTCGCGAGGTTGCAGGCGTGCTCGTTCTCGAGCCCGATGATGAGGTCCTCCTTGGATGCCTTCTCCGCCAGTTCGCCGAGCGCCGTGACGATCCGGTCGAAACACTTTAGCGGCTCGACCGTCCGCCAGTAAGAGAACACGCGGATGATCTTCGCCCCCGTCCGGTGCGCGATCTCGAAGGCGTGAGCAGCGAGTCGGGGTTGGTCCTCGAAGGTGTGCTTCGAGGCGAAGATGTCATGCTGGAAACGGCTGTCAATCTCCGGTGAGTCGGGCAGCACGCACTTGAGCAGCGGTGAAGCAATCGACATCACCTGAAAGCCCTTGCCGTCGAGAATCTGTTTCGCCCGGTCGAGTTCGGCGTCCGTGAGGTCCATGATGTTCTTGCCCCACAAAACGCGCAACTCCGCGCCGGTCATGCCGATTTTCGACATGGCGTCCAAGGCGACTTCCAGATCGGGCGAAAACTCGTCAGTGATGGCGGCGATGGGCAGTTTCAGGTCCATACGTCGATTGTGGCATAGCAAAACGTGCCGGCTTTTGGTGTGAGTCAGCGGATCAGTGGACGGTTGAGCTCCGTGCGCCAGTTGGCCGGGTCGGGGCTCGATTCCGGCCCTGCGACGTAGCATTCCCAGAGGTCCGGACCCGGCTTGTGCCCGTTGGCCGCGATCCAGGCGCCGAACTCTCCCCACGCGGCGCCCAGTCCCTCGTAGCCGCCATGATAGACAGTCCGCGCCACCTTCTTAGCGGGCAACTCGCCCGGCTTCACGCGCCCCGCCGGGGAAACAGGCTTAGCGACAGGCACGCCGACCTCGAAATCAAAGGTGTCCGGATCTATCCTAAAGTGGTACGAGAACACTGGCCCGGCGGGGGAAATGCCTTGGGCCGCGACGGCGGCCATCACTTCGCTGATGGCCGGGCCCATGACGTTCCGGATCTCCGCACGCGGAATGGTGAGGCGGATGACGGCGGTGAGTTGAGCGGTGCTCTGCGTGATCTGTGGTGTGTCGATCATGTGAATTCAGTCTCCCAGCAGTGGTTTCAAGCCCCCTACGTCGATTGTGCCACAGGCTCGCGGCGTCCTCGGACGAGTCGCTACTGAACACCGGCAACACCGCCGAATTGACATACCATAGATATCTGAGTAAGAATGCTGAGTATGGCACGTCAAGAAGCCTTCCAGGGCTCCCTTCCACTGCTTGTGCTCAAGACCCTCGCACGCCGCGGCCCCCTGCACGGTTATGGCATCACGGTTCGGATTCAAGAGATTTCCGAAGATGTGCTGCGGGTCGAGGAGGGTTCGCTTTACCCGGCGCTCCATCGCATGGAGGAGGCCGGCTGGATTAAGGCGAAGTGGCTCACCACCGAGAACAAACGCCGCGCCAGAGTCTATGAAATCACGGCTGAGGGGCGCAGACGGCTCCTGGCCGAAGAGGAGCGGTGGAGGACTGTGAACGCCGCTGTGATGCGGGTCTTGCAGCACTCCTAGGAGGATGCCATGTCGTGGCTGTCACGTCTTCTGAACGTCGTCCGGCGGGATCGTTTGAATCAAGACCTCGACGACGAAATTCAGTTTCACCTGGCCGCAAGGACAGAAGAACTCACGCGCACCGGTATGACCCCGGAGCAAGCAAAAGAACAAGCGGAACGGCAACTGGGCAGCCCGCTTCTCCTGCGAGAGACGAGCAGGGATATCAAATTGTTTCCGCGACTCGAATCA
>JAEHDI010001336.1 GCA_016880505.1 Bryobacterales bacterium
CCGCCCTTGCCGCCGCGTTTCGCCTTCTCCTCCTCGCGGCCGACAGTGACGTACCACTCGAGTTTGTTACAGCCGAGATATTGGCCGACTCCCTCGTCCTCGGTCTTGCCGAACTCGACCGCGCCGATGGCGGCGAAGTACTGGGCGTTGTCGGGCGTTCGGATGAGATCCTCCGGAGGAACGCCTTCCGGCAGTGGATGGTTCCGCTCCTCCCAGATCTTCGGGATGTTGTGCTTCCAGCAGTCCCTCATTCCCTTGATGTAGGTGTTCGGTCCGCCCAACAGCAGCACGACGGGCCGGAGCGTGTTGCCGCGGGTGAGCACGGAGAGGTTCTGCATGACGATGGCCTCAAACAGCGATGCCATCAGCTCGTCGGGCGGCACGCCGGCCTTCTGCAAGCCGTTGATATCGGTCTCGGCGAAGACGCCGCACTTGCCGGCCACGGGATGGAGCTTCAGGCCGCGGTAGCCCATTTCGCAGAGCTCGTCGGCGGGAATGCGGAGCTTGGCGTTGATCTTGTCGATGACCGCGCCGGTACCACCGGCGCACTTGTCGTTCATCGACGGGAGTTTCTTTTTGCGGCCGGTCTCGGGGTCTTCCTTGAAGATGATGATTTTCGCGTCCTGGCCGCCCAGTTCGATGACGGAACCACACTCCGGATAGAGCTTCTCCACGGCGAGAGAAACCGCGTTCACTTCCTGAACAAACTTCGCTCCGATGTGTTTCGCGACGCCGGAGCCGCCCGAACCGGTCACGAAGATCCGTGAGGCCTGTTGCTCGAAGCCGTCAATTTCCGCCTCGAAGCGCGTCAGGAATTCAAGGACTTTCTCGGGTTGCTTGGTGTCGTGGCGCTGATAGTCGCGCCAGAGGATCTCGTCGGTGGCCGCATCGATGACGACCGCCTTCACCGTGGTCGAGCCTACATCGAGTCCGATCAGAAATCGTGTGTCCATAGTTTTCACGTCAAGGGCGCAAATGAACGCGAATGGGCGCGTTCAAGGTTCGAGCTCAGGCGCGGCCCATCCTCTCCGCGATGTGAAAAACGAAGTTCGCCGCCGTGCCAACGACGCCCTTGGTGTGCGGTACGCGGTACATCGGCCGCTTCATCTCGGGATGGGCGTCAACGTAGGCGCGGCACTCTTCGAGCGTCAGGCCCTTGCGGTCGAGCACCTCTTGGAATTCGCGCTTCGCCTTGTTCTTGGCTTCGCCGAGGGCCATCTGGACGCGGCTGTGAGCGTTGATCTCACCCTCGCCCGAAGTCTCGACCGGCAGGAAGATCATGTCCCGGTACTGGGAGACGACCGCCGCCTGGGCTCCGTCGGACTGCGTGGAAGGCATGCAGCCGAACGGCTTCACCGACAGGACCATGTGGCAGAGATCCTTGTTCGAGTAGTAGATGTTCTTGGCGACCTCAAGGTGCCCTTCGCCGCCGCCGGCCCGCGAGTTGTAGAAGGGGTGACCCACACGCTGAAGCTCGTACTGGTCGGCAAGATGGTGGGCGATGCCGCCGAGCGCATCGACGACGCGGTGGTATTCGCGCTTGAAGATGGCCTCGGCGAGTCTCAGCTTGGCAACCTTGTTCCGGAAGCTCCATTCGATCTTCGCGCGCTTATCGAGCCGCCACATGGGCGGCAGAACGGCGCCTTCGCTCAGTCCTTTCAAGTCGCGGTGCTTCTGAACGACCTGGTGGATCATGTACATGATCCACGTCCCGATGGGCTCGACAATCACCTGTGCGCCTTCGCGCTCGAGGAACCGGAACATATTGAAGTTTCCGTCTCCCTCGGTGGTCTGCGCCCAGAACTCGCCGGTAATCTTAACGATTGGCTTGACGCGGAGCCGGTCAACCTCGATCTCGTTGAACAGATCGCGGCAGCGTTCCAGGGACGCGGTGTACTCGTCGCCCTTCAACTGGTTGACAAACTTCCCAATGTACTCAGTGGAGTCCTTGAAGCCGCCCAGATACTTCGCCAGGTTGTCGCCGACTTTCCAGGGCTGTTTCTTCCGAAACACCTCGTGCATATAATCCATGATCCGGTCGAAGACGGCGTCGGTATCGCCTTGCGACGTCTCGAAGGGGCGGATGGCATAGGCGACCTCGTTCAACACGTCGCCGCAATTCATGGCGTTGAGGATGCCGAGGAAGAAGTCGATATTCATCTCGAGGCCGGCCTCGGCATCGGACTGGCTCAGTCCGCCGGACTGCTGGAACAGAAGGACGCGGAAGCCGTCGAAGCCCGAGTTTCGGAGGGCGAGCCGGTACTCCGACTCGTACATGCCGAAGCGGCACGGACCACAGGCGCCAGCGGTGAAGAACACGTAGCGGTCGATAATCTCCTGCTTGGTGAGCCCCCGTTCCTCGAGGGATTGAAGAAACTGGACCAGGTTGCCGACCGTGAAGTAGGTCGGGTTGCACTGGCCATTGTTACCGAACTCCTTGCCGGTCTGGAAGGCGCTGACGTTCGGCGTGGGGATAGCTTCGGAGATGTAGCCAAGGCCTTCAAGCGCCCCATGGATCAGCTTCTCGTGTTTCCACGTGAGGCCGCCGAAGAGCAGCGTGGTGTGGCCGCGCTGGTCTGCGGTGAACGAGCGCTCCGCTGGCCGCTTGAAGTGGTGAACCTTATGCTTTTCAGCAGCGTCTTCCCGCTCCAGCCGCGCGCGTTCTTCCGCGAGACGCTGCCGTATGACATCCTCGATCGAGGAGTCGATGTTCACCAGACCCATGACGGGGCTGGGCTTCGGCTCGACAGTCTGAGTGCTCATGCCTTACCTCGCTTGTGGGAGTTCCAGGGTTTTTCCCAGTTCCCGTACAGTTTGCATCAGCTAATCGATTGAAACAATTGGGAATCATCGAATGGGTCGATTTCCTCGCTGGAGGGGGAAGGGGGCTGGTTGTTCGGCGCTCCCCGGGGGAATGCCTGTTAACCTGCGTCTGGCCAGGCCACATCGCCGGGACTCCTGATTACAAACTCAGCTTCCCGATAAGCACTTGAAAACGAACGAAATGTCGTTCAGAGGAGAACTGGGAGCGAGATTGTTGTTCCACAGTTGGACTTGGTACGGTAAAAGACGTGAATCGAGAAGAGTCAGCTCTTTCCAGACGACGGTTCCTGAGCCGCGCCGCCGGCTCGGCGGGCGCCCTCGCTCCGGTTTCCCTTCAAAGCCGGTCGAAGTCTTACAAGAAAATTTACCTTCGGCCGGGCGGCGCCTTGCCGGTGCGGACAGCCGCTGCGGAATTGTCCGCCAAGACGGGCGCATCCGTCATGGACGAGGGCCACAAAGGACCGATTGGGCCGGGTGAGATCGTTCTTGCCGTGGGGAAGGATGTGCGTGCCTATCCGAAGGCCGCCGCGATGTTGCCCGGCGCCCCCCTGCCGGGAGAGTGGGATTTGGTGAAGAGCGACGGCCTCGGTCTGGTGATCGCCGGCAGCACGCCCCGCAACGTCTGCCGCGCAGCTCTCGGCTGGATTGAGAACCCGGATCGGGAGACAGACCGTTTGTCCATCTACCAGTTCGAAGAGCGATTCAGCATGTGGGACAACCCGCTCAACCAGATGTACCGCTTTTCACAGGGCTTCGACCGGCGGAGCCATATCCGCGAGTACGCCCGGATGGGACATACCGGCGTGGAGATCAACCGTTACTCGGATCCGGGCGGCTATTTTGTCCGGCACCGCAGGTTTCGGCACGACTCCTACACCTGGTACATCAGCTACGCACCGGCACTGGACGCCTTTGTCGAGAGCTCTCTGACGAAGGGGCTGTATCCCCGCGAGGAGCTGGCGGCCAACCTCGCGGACCTGCGCGAGGCAGCGGAGATCGCGCGCAGCTACGGCCTGCTCCCGGGCTTCGTATGCTACGAGCCCCGCTGCCTTCCCGAGGAGATCTTTGACCGCTACCCGGAGTTGCGTGGCTCTCGGACGGACCACCCCGGCCGCAGCCTGCAGCCTCGCTTCGCTCTCGACATCGCCAACCCGCGCGTGCTGGA
>JAEHDI010001337.1 GCA_016880505.1 Bryobacterales bacterium
GTACAAGGACCTCAAGGATCGCGAGGTGCAGCCCGTTGTGAAGTCCTGGCTCTCTTCCGGGCAGAACGACGACCTCGACAAGTACGCGCCGGAGCGCGTCTCCCTGAGTAATGGCCGGACGCCGAAGGTCACGTACGAAGCCGAGGGCCCTCCCTTCATTTCTCTGCGCATACAGGAATTGTTTGGTGTGACTCAGACCCCGCGCATCGGGGCAGGCCGCGTTCCACTCAGTGTGCATATCCTCGCGCCCAGCATGCGGCCGGTCCAGGTCACGCAGGATCTGGCGAATTTCTGGCGAGAGCATTACCCGCGAATCAAATCTGAGCTGCAGCGGAAATATCCCAAACACGAATGGCGATGAATCTGTCGCGTGGGCCCTCTCCCGGCGGGAGAGGGTGGCCGAAGGCCGGGTGAGGGGACGTATTCCCAGCGACGATTCGTCCCCCCTCACCCGACGCTTCGAGACCGGTCAGTATAACCGAACACTTGTTCGGTTCGGTCTGTTGTGCTAGCGTAAAGCCTTCCCATGAGCGATGTTCGCGAAATCCACGGCCGCGGCGCAGCAAGCAATCCGGGCAATCGGTTTGAGCGCGCGCATTACGCGGTGTCCGAATGGGATGAGCCCGAGGATACGTCTCCCAACACGGTTCTGCTGAAGGACACGTCACGCTCCATCATCGCGTATAACGACAGTCCCGATGTCGGTTTCGACGCCAGTATCAATCCCTATCGGGGATGCGAGCACGGCTGCATCTACTGTTTCGCGCGGCCGAACCACGAGTACCTGGGTTTCTCGGCGGGGCTCGACTTCGAAACGAAGATCCTGGTGAAGGAAAATGCCCCGGAATTGCTGCGGCGCGAACTGATGAAGCCGTCGTGGAAGCCGCAGCCGCTGGCAATCAGCGGAGTCACCGATGCCTTTCAGCCTATTGAGCGACGCCTGAAACTGACACGGCGTTGCCTTGAGGTTCTTGTCGAGTTTCGTAATCCTGTCGTCATCATCACAAAGAACGAGCTGGTCACACGTGATATTGATCTGCTATCCGAGCTCGCGCGACACGATGCCGCGCTGGTGTTCGTTTCCGTGACTTCGTTGCGGAATGATCTTGCACGCGAATTGGAGCCGCGTGCTTCGCAGCCGCAGCGCCGGCTGGCGGCAATCGAGGCTTTGGCTGCGGCGAATATTCCCGTCGGCGTTCTGGTTGCGCCGGTCATTCCCGGCCTCACCGACCACGAAATGCCGGCAATCCTGAAGGCCTGCCGAAAGGCGGGCGCGACAACTGCGGGCTATGTTCCTCTGCGTTTGCCTTTCGGTCTTGCTCCACTCTTCGAGGAATGGTTGACCCTGCACTCACCCTTGCAGAAGGAGAAGATTCTCAACCGTGTACGCGAAATCCGCGGCGGTCGTCTCAACGATCCCAATTTCGGAAGCCGGCTCCGCGGGGAAGGCGAGTATGCCGCTCATTTGAGGAAGCTCTTCGAATGGACCTGTCGCAAGGTTGGACTGAATGGCTCGCGGCCCAAACTCAGCACGGAGGCTTTTCGCAGGCCCGGTTCTCA
>JAEHDI010001338.1 GCA_016880505.1 Bryobacterales bacterium
GATGCTGCCCGTTAGACGACGTCATCGCACATGAGCTGGAAGGCCGAAGCACACAAGATTTACGAAGCACGCGTGGTAAGGGACGCTCTTGGCCGGCTCGCGGAGCGATTGGACTTGAAAAATCTCCCGCTTTCCGAGGAGGAGTTGCAGACCTTAGCCAAACGAGCGCGGGAAGCGTTCAGGTCGGAAAAGAAGAGAGAACGACTGGATCGATACAAGGCGCATCTTTCCACTCTTTACGGAGAGGAGCGTGTCGGGACGATCTCGGCCGCGCTTGAGGAAATCAACAACGCGATTGGTTACGAAGAAAAATAACGCCGCCGCCTAACAAAATCACTGGAGCGAACGCGGGCGGGCCACATCCGCTGCCAATCCGGACGCGGTGGACCGCCCGCGTTGTTCAGTTCTGTCGTTAGGCGCCCAGAGGCCAAGGTATGTCACTGGCGCAGTGGTGGCAGTCAACGTGGTCGGACCTGGAGCTGCCCCAACCCGAGCCGCACGTCCTCCACGAGCTTCTCACCCGGTACGCTGAGCCTCATCGCGTCTACCACACTGCGCAACACCTCGCGGAGTGCTCCAAGCACTTCCAGCAGGCTCGCGAGCTCGCGAGGAATCCCGGAGCAGTCCAGCTCGCATTGTGGTTCCACGACGCCATCTACGACACGCACAGCCCTCACAACGAGGACCAGAGCGCCGCATGGGCCGTCCGAGTCCTGGCTGGCGTGGGCGCTCCGACCACTCTGCAGGACTCGGTCCGCGACATGATCCTTGCCACCAAGCACAACGCGGCGCCGGACTCTCCCGACGCCGCCCTCACGGTGGACATCGACTTGTCGATTCTGGGCGCATCGGCGACTCGATTCGACGAGTATGAAACGCAGGTTCGCCACGAATACGCCTGGGTACCTGAAGAGGCCTTCCGGGAGGCGCGCGCCAAGATTCTCCGCGAGTTCCTGGCTCGGCCGCGGATCTATTCTACTGACTTCTTCTACGACCGTCTGGAGGTGCCAGCGAAGGCAAACTTGCAGCGGTCGGTGGCGCGGCTGGGGGCCTAACAAGGCGCTGCAGCTAACCGGCGCTAGGCGATTGAAGATAAGAAAAGGTTCCAGGAACCATTGGTTGTCTTCCTGCCGAGTCCGGAAGGGCGCACGATCCGACGAATAAAGAGCATCACGTCTGTGCGCGCCGCCGAGATGGTGAGGCGGCCGGACCGTTCCGGAAGGTGGAGAGTGGCGGAGGCACATCAGCGGTCGTGAATCTGTACTTTTTATCCTGCTGTGTGTATGGTTTGAGCCATCACAGCGGTGGAGAAAATACTAATGACGGATTACCCTAGAAGTCCCAAAGCTCTCCTCGGGGGAATAGCCCACCTGGGGCGGTTTATCGACAAGATCCGATTACGAAACGCAGGCAAGATTCAGGACTACAACTACATCACGACGGGGTTTGACAAGCATCTGATCGAGTTTCTCGGGATCGACGCCAAGACGTTCGAGCAGCGGGTGTTGGCCGGAGGAACCGACGAAGAATTGCTTGAATGGATCCGTACTCA
>JAEHDI010001339.1 GCA_016880505.1 Bryobacterales bacterium
GGGAAGCCCAGATAATTCTCAATCCTGGAACTCGTCCCCGCCTGCCCTCCCGGAGCGCTCAGCTCGATAAGCACGACACTCATCCCTTCTGTTGCTGCGTACACCGAGTTCGCGAGCCCGGCAGGGCCACCACCGATGACTGCCACATCATAGAAGCGGCTCTTCGCATGCGTGTGCAGACCGGCCTTTTCGGCGAGCTCCTGATTTGAAGGAGCGGTCAGGTATGTCCCATCGGCAAACAGGACCACCGGGAGTTTGGCCAGTCCGCCGGGGAATTCGGAAATGAGCTTCCGCATCGACGCATCTTCGTCGATATCGATCCACTGGTACGGGACCTGATTGCGTGAGAGGAATTCACGTACGGCGTAGCTCTGCGGCGAGAACCGGGCGCCGGCAATCCGGATACCCTCGTACGGAAGGTGGACACGCGATTTCCATTCAGAGAGAAGATCATCCAGCACCGGATACAGTTTCTGCTCGGGGGGGTCCCAGGGCTTCATGAGATAATGGTCCAGCCCGATTTCATTGATGCTCTCGATCGCGGCCTCCGTGTCGGCATACGCCGTCAACAGCACCTTTCGCGCATCAGGGTGGAGTACTTTCACTTCGGCGAGCAGTTGCGTGCCGGTCATTTCCGGCATGCGTTGATCGACGAGGAAGAGCGCGACCGGTGTTCCCCGGTGTTTCAACTGACGCGCAGGATCAAGCGCCTCGTGTGCAGAGCCCGCCTTCAACACCCTGTAGTCGTTCTTGTAGTGATGGCGCAGATCCCGTTCGATTGCCCCGAGAACCTGCGGATCATCGTCCACACTCATAATGACTGGTCTTGCCACGCCACACTCCTCTCTATCGCGATGAAATGCAAATCAACAATTGGATCTCACGTTGAAGCCATCAGGTAAACCTCTGTTCATCTGCGGCCCCATCGAAAAGATACAGCACAAAGTCGACAGGATGCACTTGGAGATATGTGAATACGATCTGTGAAGCCGTGAATACGTGAAAAGGCCGGAACGAATTGCGGAGGGGAAACGCACCCATTGCTCCAACGGAAGGGGGAGCGGAGAATGCGGCCGGGAGGCATATCTGCAACATATGGCACCAGGAAACCTGAAAAAGAACAGAATTCAGACAGACAGTTCATGCTACCATACCCATTTTCCGAACGAGTTGCAAGGGGGGCAAATTGAACGGGCCGGGAAGGTCCGGCATGCTTCTTGATTTTCCTCCATTCCATCACTACCATGAAACCAGAACCAACGTCCGCCCTGTGTGCACGGGGCGCAGATTTCACTTTTCAGGCTGACAGAAGAAACGGAGCAGGCGGAGAATTATGACAACGGAAGAACTGGTGGCACTTCTCGCCAACCACCGGACATTAGGGAAGGCCCCCCGCAAAGAACTCGAGTGGATTGCGGCACACGGAACCGTGCGGCTGCTCCAACCCGGGGATGTTGTCGCAGCGAGGGCGGAGATCGTCGACGCTCTCTACATACTCCTCTCCGGGAGGTTATCACACCACGTAGACCGCGGGGCAGGGCGGCGTAAAGTGATGGAGTGGGTCGGGGGTGAGGTAACCGGCCTGCTCCCGTACTCAAGAATGACAACACCACCGGGGGACACCATCGTCGACGAACCGACTGAGGCGGTGCGCATTCCCCGGGAGGACCTTCCGGAACTGATCCGCAATTGCTACGAGGTGACGGCCACCCTGGTGCACGCTATGACAGACCGTGCCAGGCGATTCACCTCTACCGATCTCCGCGACGAGAAACTGATCTCACTCGGCAAGCTCGCTTCGGGCCTCGCCCACGAACTGAACAACCCGGCCTCGGCTGCAATGCGTGACGCGAAGTCCCTCCCGGACGCACTCGGCATAGCGGAAGAGGCAGCGCGCAGTCTTGCCGGGGCTCAACTTACCCCGGTGCAACTGAAGGAACTGGATGAGGTGCGAAGCCTTCTCATGACTTCTGCACCCCAACCGTATGTCTCCGGACTTGCACTTGCCGACCGGGAGGAGGCCCTCGTGGAATGGCTCGAAGATCATGACCTCGACGGTGTGCCCACGGAGGAACTGGCCAGAACAACGATCACAATTGAGGTCCTTGACCGGCTTGCCCGAACGCTCCAGGAGGACAGCCTCGAAGCGGCTCTCCGCTGGATTGCCGGGGGAGCGAACGCACGCTCTCTCGCATTTGACATTGAGCGTGCGGTCACGCGCATTCACGCGCTTGTCGCTTCAGTGAAGGGATTCACCCATATGGACCAGGCGCCGGTGGCAACGCCTGTGGATGTCTCCAGAGGATTAAACGATACAGTCGCAATTCTGGATGGGAAGGCGCGGGGAAGGTCGGTCACGATCACTCTCACCGTGACACCGGATCTTCCTCCCATTCTCGGCATCGGCGGTGAAGTCAACCAGGTCTGGATGAACCTGATCGACAATGCCATCGACGCGGCGCCGGATCGCGGCCAGGTGGAGGTGACGGCCGTGCAGGAGCACCACCTTTGAATTCAGACGTATAAAAATAGGTCCGTGAGAAACATTTTACAGATTGGATACTCACCGGGAATAAGCAAATGCAGGAAATCATCGCAACCATCAACTCTTACGTCTGGAGCAGCGCCCTGGTCTGGCTGTGCCTGGGAGCCGGCCTGTTTTTCTCCATCATGACGAGATTCGCGCAAGTCAGGCAATTCGGCGAAATGTTGCGCCTGATGTTCCACGGCGATGCATCGTCAGAGGGCATATCCAGCTTCCAGGCGCTGGCGGTATCGCTTTCCGGTCGTGTCGGTACCGGTAACATCGCCGGTGTCGCCGCCGCGATTGGCTTCGGCGGCCCGGGCGCCGTGTTCTGGATGTGGATGGTGGCGTTTCTGGGCGCGTCCACCGCTTACGTCGAGTCGACGCTCGGCCAGATATACAAGGAAGTGGACGAAGGCCAGTACCGTGGCGGCCCGGCGTTTTACATCGAAAAGGCCCTGGGCCAGAAATGGTAC
>JAEHDI010000177.1 GCA_016880505.1 Bryobacterales bacterium
CGGCCCCCGTTCCACGGCCACACCTCCCTTTTCGGCCTGCGCGACCACATCATGTCTCCGTTCACCCCCGGTTACGAGGGCACCGCCATCGAGAGCCTCTATCCGACCAACACCGACATATTTCGCAAGGCCCGTGCGCAGGGCGCCGTCACCACCTACGTGCATCCGTACGGCGACACCGATCCGCTGCCGGCCACGTTGGGTAACGCGAAGGCGTTCCCGGTCGATGCGGCACTGGGTACCGTGGATGCGCTCGAGTGGTCGGACGCCGGCCGCGGCGGCTTGATCGTCTGGCACCACATTCTCAACAACGACCTGCCCGTCGCCCCGGTCGGGGGCGAAGACTCCATCACCGACCTGCATCGCAGCAAGCTCATCGGCAGCGCCCGCACGTACGCGTGGCTCGGGTCGGACGTTTCGGCCGAGGCCTGGCTCGACGCAATCCGCAGAGGCCGCACATTCTTCTCGACCGGCCCGCTGCTCGAATTCCGCGTGGACGGGAAGATTCCGGGGGAAACGGTGAGACTTCCAGCCGAAGGCGGAACCATCTCCATCGAGGCCTCGGCCGTCTGCATCGCTCCTCTCTCGAAGGTGGAAATCCATCACAACGGCAAAGTGCTGATGGTGGTCCCCCTGGCCACGGACAAGAAAAGCGCCTCGCTCAAAACGCATCTGAAGCTGACCGGCAGCGGCTGGTTGTCGCTCTACGCCGAGGGCCCCACGAATCCGTACTTCGACGCGACCTTCCTCCAGGCAGTGACCAACGCGGTGCGTGTGTACGCCGGCGACCAGAAGATCCGGAACCGGGAGTCCGCTGAGTACTTCGTCCAATGGATCGACAAGCTCAGCCGCATGACCGCCGATTGGCTCTGGTGGCGCTCGGAACAAGAGAAGACCCACGTGCTCGGCCAGTTCGGCGAAGCGCGTGCGGTCTACGAACGCCTGGCCAGCGAAGCCGGCGGGCGCTGAGCCGTCACTGAGGCCAGCGCAAATGTTTCTCCAGGAACCGGAAGGTTCCCACACCGTGGATCGTGTGCGGACCGTCGAAGTACTCAATCTCCGTTCGGTCCGGAATCTTCAAAAAGGTGTAGAACCGGCGCACCTTCGCATATTCGTACGCGACCCATTCGTCGATCCCGACGCCGTCCCTGTGCCCACGCTCGACCATGAACGGCCGTGGCGCCATTAGCGAGGCGAGTTCGGCGTAGTTGAATGTGTTGCCGAGGTCGAACTCGGGCATCTCGTACTCCTGCGTAAACATGTAGCTGAACGGCTGATCCACGCTCGTGTTCTTCCAGATCCATTCGTTGAAGTCGCCTGAGCAGATCGAGAGCGCGTACCGTTCGAGCAGCGGCGGCACTCGCATCGCCGTCTTGCCGCCGTAACTGAGCCCGTAGAATCCGATGCGCTGCGGATCCACGAACGGCAGTGAGGACAGCCACTCGAGCGCCCTCTGGTGCTGGCCGATGATGAACGAGAACAGGCTCAGCTTCAATGGGTTCGCCTTCCTCTGGATCTGCCGGAACTGTGTCTCGAAGATGTACGGATTCTGCGGGGCGTATACGATGAAGCCGCGATCCGCGAGCCTCGCGGCGAAGCGCTGATACGCGTTCTCCGCCGCGGGGGTCTTCGGTTCGACAAGATCCTGCGGTCTGCCCTCCAACCTGTGCTGGCAGACGACCACCGGCCTCCGCTCGCCCGGCTTCATATCCTTCGGCACGAGCAGCACACCGTACGCGATCACGTCCGGCCACACCGGCAGTACGACCTCGTATCCAGTCCAGTTCGGCCGTTCGTAATTGACGCGAGTACGCGCCTCGAGCGGCTCCGAAGGATCTGGCATCCGGCCGATCACTTCGTCCCACAGGTAGCGCCGGTACCACTCGGTGCTGCGCTGCCACGCCTC
>JAEHDI010001340.1 GCA_016880505.1 Bryobacterales bacterium
AACATGGGCGGTGGGCGCGGATTCTATAATGCCTTCCCCCCGGCGGAGAGAGCCCATGCGCAAGAAACGAATTGGTTTGTTGTTCGGAATGGAAGACACGTTTCCGTGGGCGCTGATCAACGCGATCAACGCGCGCGGCGGCGACGAAGTCGAAGCAGGTGCCGTCGAGATCTCCTACGTGAAGGATGACGGCGTCTTCCCGTACGACCTGATCCTCGACCGCATCAGCCACGAGGTGCCGTTCTATCGAACCTGGTTGAAGTGCGCCGCTGCCTGCGGCGTGAAGGTCGTCAACAATCCGATCTGGTGGTCGGCGGACGACAAGTTCTTCGACAACCTCGTCGCCAAGGCGGCGGGAGTCGAGGTCCCGAAGACGGTTCTTCTTCCTCACAAGCAATACCCGCCCAATACCGAGGCGAAGTCGTTCCGCAACATGCGATGGGTCAACTGGGATGAAGTCTTCGGCTACCTCGGCTGGCCGATCTTCATGAAACCGGCCTACGGCGGCGGGTGGAAGGACGTGTACAAGGTCCACAACCCGACCGAATTCTTCGCCGCGTACGATCAGACGCGCGACCTGGCCATGATGGCGCAGGAGGCCATCGAGTTCGAGTCGTACTACCGCTGCTACGTCCTCGGCCGGAAGCGCGTACGGATCATGGAGTACGACCCGAAGCAGCCGCACCACCTTCGCTACGTCGCCAATTTCCGCTACTCGAGCGATCTCGAGCAGCGCATGCACCGTGACGCCATCGCCCTTTGCGAAGCGCTCGGCTACGACATGAACACGGTCGAGTTCGCGGTGCGCCGCGGCGTCCCCTACGCCATCGATTTCATGAATGCCGCGCCCGATGCCGACCTCTATTCGGTCGGACGGGAGAACTTCGACTGGATGGTCGACAACATGGCGGAGGTGCTGCTGGAGATCGTCGGCGAGAAAGGGCCGCTCGAGCTGACCGGAAACTGGCCGGCCATCATGAACCGCGATGAGATGCGATGAAGTGCGGCGTGAGCTCGAACGGCTCGGGCTCCTTCTGCTGCAGGACAAGAAGCTGCCCAGCGTGGCCACCATCTTCGCCGGCCGGCCGATGGCGGGATCGTGGTGGGGCCATCCGCTCGGGCAGGAGATGTTCCGCTGCCTGGCGAGCCTCGAGGACGAAGCACTGGCCACGAGACTCATCAACGGCAAAGTCACGTTCGTGCACAAGCGGCTCTGGCCGGCACTAGCGGCAAGCGGCGTAGCGATCGAATACGACGTTCATACCGAATCCGGACGGCACGAGAAGCGCGTCGAGTCGAGCAGGGCCTGGGCGAAACGGTTGAAGGTGAAGCCTCTTGACTCCCCTTCGGCCGGCCGCACGGCGATCGAAGCGGCCGCGACGGCACTCGGCGCACCTTTGTCGGCGTTGACGTGGCACAGCGACACATGACGGGAGCGCGTACCTGTCGGATGACCGACTAGCGGCCGTGAACGCAAGAACCACCTGCTTGATTCTCGAATGCGGCGGAAAGGCACCCAATCGCATACCAAAGACCACAGGCTGGGAGACACCGTGGAACTTCAATTTCTGAGAACAATCATTGTTGCCGCCATTTGTGCCGGGTTCTGGGTCCATTGTGAGGATCGTCTCCCGGCGGACGTTAGAAAACAATTGAAAGATCGCATTGTGTTCGTGTGGCAAAGCAATGGCGTCGTCGAGGCCGGACTACCCGGAGAGGGAACTCTCCGCAAAATCCCCTACCGAGGCTCCGGGACACCCTTCTTTGCTCCCGATTTTCGAACATACGTGATTGGCCGTATTGATGCTGATGTCGTATCAATCAACGTGGTGCGCGGCTCATTCGAACAGCCACTGATCACGCGGCACGTGGACCACACGAC
>JAEHDI010001341.1 GCA_016880505.1 Bryobacterales bacterium
ACATCGAGGAGCTGAAGCCCGTTGCCTTGAAGCCGCAGCCCAAGCGCAACCTGAAACCGTTCCGCGGACAGATCGCCGGCCTCAATACCGGAGAAGGTACACTGCCCTTCCCCACGCGCGAGGAAACGATCCTCCCTGCCAATCTTGAAACGGACTTTCAGACTACGGTCCGCGAAGTCTCGAAGAATCACTTCCAGTTGACGTACAAAGGACGCGACGCGATCGTCACCTACGACTACAAGCCACAAACCGGCAACCTGAGCGAGCTGACCGCAAGCGTGGATGGCGGGCCCGCATTCCGCGTGATGGAAAACGGAACCGTTTACTTCGGCGACGATGAGGAAGGGCGCGTGCCGCCAACTGGTGATCTGGTCTCGGCCACATACCGAGGCGACTCGATCCAAACGAAATTCCGCTACGGCTCGCGGATCGTCGATTACGAATTTCGTCTCTGGCAGAAATCGGTCGTCCTTGACGTCTGGTGCGACGGCGGCGAGGCCGCGGGCCTGAGTTTCGGCCGTGTCTCCGGCGTGAAGAACCCGAAACTGATCCTGATCCCTTACATCACCTATGGCGTATCCAACCCGCGCGTGCTGATGTCCGGTCCCGAAACCAAACCGGTTTTCACGTCCGTCTGGTGGGACTGGTATCGCACCAACGCTTCCGAGCCCTACTACGAGCGGGAACCCAAACCTGCCGCCGACGGCACGGCAATCAACGGCGGACTGCGGTACATCCCCAAGACCGACGGCCAGCGCAACAACCTCTACGAACGAATCTTCGTTACCGTCTCTCCCACCTACGAAGAGACTCTCCCGACCATAGCCAACCCGCCCTCGCTCCGACAGGCGGAGGGCAAGCAGGTGGTCTGGACAGTCACCGCGCCGTCCACCTTCCAGTCCGACCACGAGCGCAGCCGCCGTGTCCGCTCGTACGGTCTCGACAAGATCATGCAGCACAGCCACGAGGTCACCTGGCGCGACCATGCCGACAGTTTCACTATGCGCATCCATGCCGCTCCGCAGAAGGGCGGCGACGAGATGCTGAAGTGGTACATCAAGGCGCAGAAAGATCTCGGTTGGACGCAGGGCGTCTATACGAACTACTGCGACTTCGCGCCAGTCAACACGAACTGGGATCCGGATTCTGTCCAGCGCATGCCCGACGGCGAGTGGCGTCGCGCCTGGTGGCGCAACTATGCACTGAAGCCCGCCAGAGCCGTCGAACTGGACGAATACTACGCCAAGCGCATCAAGCAAAGGTACGACAACGTCATGTCGTACACCGACGTTCACACTGCCGTATCCCCGTGGCGCTACTGTGACTTCGATGCCCGCGTCCCCGGCGCCGGCACGATGGCGGCGACCTTCTATGCCTACGGCCAGCTCCTCCTGAACGACCAGCGCGTCTATGGCCCCACGCAGTCCGAGGGCACCTACCAGTGGCTCTATGCAGGACTCACCTCGGGCAGCTACGGCTGGGTCTACACCGATGTCAACCTGCTGACCCATCCTCTCGACGTCGCCTTCATGCTGCACAAACTCCATCCACTCGAGTGCGACTACGGCATGGGCTCGACGGAGTACTACCTCGCCCGCCTCGAGGAGAAGTGGGCCGAGTCGCCGAAGCTCCGCGAGTACCTCGACCTCTCGCTCGCCACCACCATCGCCTACGGCAACATGGGCTGGCTAGGGACCGTCTTCAGCCAGAAAGACAGCTTCAACCCCGAAGCCCTCGCCCGCTCGTACTACATGATGCAGCAGGCGCAGCAGCAGTACGCCTTCGTCCGGCCGAAGACCATAGAATACGCAGGCCGCGATGGGCGCATGATCACCCCAAGCCAGGCCCATGCCACCGGTGCGGTCGCTGACTCCCGGCTGCACGTCGAGTACGAAAACGGCACGCACGTCTATGTGAACCGCGGGAAGGAAGGAGTCTGGACGGTGAAGACAATCGATCTTCCCGTCAACGGCTGGCTGGTTTACAACAACGGTTTTTACGAAATCTCGGCGAACGTCTCCGGCCGGCGCATCGATCATGTGAAGGCGGCCGAATACGAATTCCTCGATGGCCGCGGCCAGTGGACCGAGCAAGGTTC
>JAEHDI010001342.1 GCA_016880505.1 Bryobacterales bacterium
AAGCGCGTCCCACAGCAGTTGTGCGTCCAGGTTCCACGTCGCCCGGTCGCTGTCCAGGAAGACCGGCTCCGCTCCGAGGTAGCGCACGGGGTTCGCCGTCGCCACGAAGGTGAGCGTCGGGCAGAACACTTCATCGCCGCGGCCCACGCCGAGCAGCTGGAGCGCTAGGTGGATCGCCGCCGTGCCACTGGACACCGCCGCAGCCGGTACGCCGAGCCGCTCTTCGAACTCCCGTTCGAAAGTGGTGATGTTGGGCCCAACCGTGGAGAGCCAGTTCATCGCAAAAGCTTCTTCGACAAACCTTTTCTCACCGCCGCCCATGTGCGGCACGGAGAGGAGAATGCGTTTGGCCACTTTCTTGCTGTCCTCGCTCGGGGATCTTCAATCGCCCGCCAGGGCCATGACTCTCGCCGGCACCCCGATCGCGGTCACGCCGCGTGGCACCTCGCGCAGCACAACCGCTCCTGCCCCTACTACCGCGCCCTGGCCGATCCGTGCGCCAGGCAGCGCCACCGCCCCGATTCCCAGGTGAGCGAACGCTTCCACGGCCACGTCTCCTCCGAGTACGGACGCGGGCGAAAGATGCACGTGATTCCCGACGGCGCAGTCGTGTTCCACGATGGCGCCAGTGTTCAGAATGCAGTTATCTCCGATCGTTGCGTCCGCGTTGATAACCGCCCTGGGCATGACCAGCGTCCCTGGGCCCACGCGCGCCGAGGGCGACACGATAGCCTGCGGATGGGTCAAGGTGGCCGGAATTAGTCCGTGACGGAGGCCTTCCTCGAAGCAGCGCGCTCTCGTACGGTTATCTCCGATCGCCACGAGAAAGTGTCCGAACTCCTGGGCCTTCAGAATCGCGATTCCCTCGTCCGGGTTCAGGATCTGCCGCCCCCTGTAGCCGACGGTCGTCTCCAGCGGCCGCTCGTCGAGGAACGCAATCTCGGAAAAGACGTCTGTTGCCAGTGCGACGTCCAGGACGACCTTGGCGTGGCCGCCCGCACCCCAAATGATCAGCTTCATGGTTGTTGTTTTCCTGCCGGTTCTGTGTTGAGTTACTCGGTCCTTCTAAACTCGGGCATGGTGGCGTGCCCTGGCTGGCTGATGCCGTCGCAACAGAGCACGCGAAGGAAGGTAAGCCAGAGGATTTTCAGGTCGAGCCTGAAGCTCTGGTTGTCCACGTACCAGACATCCAATTCGAACTTTTCTTTCCAGCTCAGCGCGTTCCGCCCGTTGACCTGCGCCCAGCCGGTGATTCCCGGCTTGACGTCATGCCTGCGGCGTTGGAACTCGTTGTACCAGGGCAGATACTCCGGCAACAGCGGCCGTGGTCCAACCAGGCTCATCTCGCCTTTGAGCACGTTCCAGAGCTGCGGCAGTTCGTCGAGACTCGCCGCCCGCAGAAACCGCCCCAGCCACGTGAGCCGTTTCTCGTCCGGCAGCAGCTTCCCTTCCGCGTCTCGCTCACCGGTCATAGTGCGGAATTTGTAGAACGTGAAGTTGTCCCCGTTGAGACCGGACCGCCTCTGCCGGAACAGCACCGGCGCGCCCATGGTGAAGCGGATAGAAGCAGCTACAACGATCAGGACGGGGGCCAGCACGACAAGCCCAACAACCGATCCCACAACGTCAATCGAGCGTTTCAGCATGGGGTTAACAGTGGGCCATCGTGCCGCGCGTCAAGCTAGCGGTATACTCTGCTGTGTCGAACTCGGGCGGCCTGGGTACCGAAGAGTCCAGAATGTGACGATAGATTTGCAAGATCTCCTGCGCTGTTCGTTCCACGTCAAACGTGGTTCGTACCAATTGTTGGCCGATCTTTGCCAGCATTCGATAGTGGCTGAGGTTGTTCAAAACCTCAAGGATCGCCGACGCCAACTCGGAAGGATTCCGGGGTGTCACTGTCTTGCCAGTAAGCCCGTCCATCACAACCTCGGTAAGCCCCCCGACCCGGCTCGCAATAGTGGGGACTCCGGCAAAAAGTGGCTCGATGACCCCGCCGCAGTTCTCTGATAACGGTACGTGGACAGCACAGTCGAAGTGGGGCCAGGAATCTAGCACCTCTGCGGGCGGCTGCAACCCGTGCATCCTGATCCGTCCATTCCCGACGGATTGGGCGCGCGCCTGCAGACGTCTCTCATAGAAACGGCCAGCACCGAATGCTCCTCCGATTAAGACTCCGACCACATCGCTGCGCCGCTGCAGGACCAACCCGAGAGCATCGATCACGTCCTCGTGGCATTTTAGTCCCACGCGTTGGCCCAGGAACCATTTCGGAGGGTAAATATAGTTTGCATTGCCGACGACAAGCTGTGTACCGAACATTCCTGAACTTGACTGCAACCAACCAGTGCGCTTCGGCTGGCCGCTCGGCCACCGAGTCCCGTAATAACTGAGAAAGACGCGATTGGTATCGACACCTTCGGCCAAGTAATGGCCCACGATGCATTTGCTGGATCCTATCCAGGCATCCTGTGGTCCCGCGGTTGTGCGATCGAGATTTCTGTAGAGAGAGTGCTCCAGGTGCAGAGGTCCCGGCACCTGAAAAATTCTGGGAACGCGGTGACACTTTCCAAGGGCCACACGCAGCGCCATCGTCGTTCCGAAGAAATGGCTGTGGATGATATCCGGCTGTACCCTCTCGACCAACTCGCGCGCCGCACGCAGCACGCCAGGAAAGGTCCAGGGCCTCCGTACTGGCAGGTCAAGATCTGCAGCGTGCAAAGTCGCTCCAGTCTGTTCCAATTGCGGGATCGCCCGGCCACATAGCCGTGGGAGCGCGACGTGGACTTCCACTCCACAACGGACAAGCACACCGACTTGGTCTACGGCCCACTGGGCTCCGTCGGCGGTTTTCACCACATGCAACGCGCGGATGATTTTACTTGTGGGGCGCAAAGTCATTATTCCGAAAGCACAGGTTCCAGAGCGTTGCTCGACGCTACGGTCTGTTGCACGTCCGCCCACACGTCGAGCCAGCGCACTACTTCGTGTGTCCTCGCGGGCCGAGCGCGATGCCGTAAGACAATGTACTCCAGCCCGGTAGTACAGGCCAGTACGTCGGCGACTGTGCCTGCCGATTGCTTCACGATCGCGAGCCCGCGGAGCTTCAAACCGCTGCCGTGACGCAAAAACGCGCGGGTGGCCTGACACCTCCCTCGCAGCATCCTTCTCAGAGTGAGGCACTCCTCGCGATAACCGAGGATGACTGCGCCTAGCGTGGCGAATCTGCTGTGCCTGAAACTGCGGAGCAGTAACGCCTGGTCCTGTGCCCTAGCCATCTCCTCGGGATACGGGTTTTCGAGAAACCATTCGGTTCGGCCCATCCACGTCGGGTGCGCAATCGGGAATCCGCACCAAGGCCGGACGCAGATCTGTTCGTGCGCAGCCACCGCGCCGCGAATTCCGAGTGGCACGCCGTCGCCGCGGAAGACCATGACTGCGCCACCGACAAGATCGACATCCGAGTGCTGTTGAAGGAATTCGCGCTGCAAGCGGAGACGCTCCGGGTACATGATGTCGTCGCCATCCATCCGAGCGAAAAACCGGCCGGTGCCGAGATGAACCGCCTCGTTCAGCCGGGCGGGCAGACCGCGGTTATCGGCGTGGACGATCAGCCGAATGCGCGGGTCGGTGAACTCTCGTACGATATCGGCGGTATCGTCGGTTGAGCCGTCATCAATGACAATCAGCTCCCAATCCGTGAATTCCTGTGAGAGCACGGACACGATCGAGCATGCGACAGTTCCAGCTGAGTTCTTGACTGGCATTCCGATGCTGATAGCTGGCATAAACCGAGCTCCATTGAGGCGCGCGTGCGTATCAGGCGACTGCCACACGCGGCCCTGCAAAACGGTTTCGCGGCGTCCGTTCGTTATCCTGGAGATCCCAGGCAACGAAACGACGTATTCCTTCGGCGATGGTGGTCGCTGGACGATATCCGAGAAGATTCTCGGCTTTGGCGATATCGGCGCACGTCAGCACCATGTCGCCAACGGCTTGGTCCGTGTAAACGCGCTTCGCTCGCTTTCCGATTGACTGCTCGATGAGACCCACCATCTCCTCCAATGAGATTGGCCGCGAGTTTCCTAAGTTGAATACGTCATAGCCGTTCGGGGGTTCATACGCAATGGCTGCAAAGATACCTGCGATGATGTCGTCAATCCAGGTGTAGTCGCGGGCCGAGCTTCCATCGCCAAACAACTGGATCGGCTCGCCGCTTCTGATCAAACGAACAAACTTGTTGATCGCGAGATCGGGCCGCTGCCTCGGCCCGTAGACGGTGAAGAAGCGCAGGACAACGCCCCGCAGCCCATAGCAGTTCGCGAACGAGTGGAGCAGCGCTTCCCCTGCCAGTTTCGTGGCGGCATACGGCGATGCAGGACTCAGCAGCAGACCGTCCTCCCGGAAGGGGATGGGGGTCCGGGTACCATAGACGGAACTGGAGGACGCAAAGATCACTTTCGCCGTGCCGTAGTCGCGACAGGCTTCGAGTAGATGGGCGGTCCCTGTGACATTACTCTCGTAGTAGAGTAGCGGGTTCTCGACTGAGGGCCGCACCCCCGCTCGCGCCGCGAGGTGTACCAGAACGTCGGGACGGAGCCGGTCGAACAGAGCCCTTACAGTGGTGCGGTCGCAGATGTCGGCAAGGATGAACTCGAAGTCCCCGGCTCGTAAAACCTCGGCGAGGTTTCGGCGCTTGAGCTTGGGATCATAGAAATCATTCAGGTTATCGAGGACGGCCACACCACAGCCGCGGCGGATCAGCGCGGCACTGAGGTGAGAGCCGATGAAACCGGCGCCGCCAGTAATCAATACTTTTTCAGGAAAACTCTTCACAAGTGGGTACCCCCATGGACCTGGCTCGTGCGCTGTGCACATAAAGCGCAAGGGCCGCCGATGTGCAAGCGAAACCGGACAAGTAAGCAATGGCAAGGCCCAGGGCGCCGTGCCGGGGCACGAGCACGTAAGCCGTGCCACAAACGATCGAGATCAACATCACATCGAAAAAGAAGCGGCGCCAAGCCGAATCAGTCAGGACCGCCTGCCCGATTGCGGTGTTGAGCGACTCGGCGACGGCGGAGAAGCAAAGCACCGACAGGACAGGCGCACCCGCCAAATAGCTCGCGCCAAAGTACCCCATTGCCCGCCCGGCGCACACAGCGATCAGCAGAGCGGGCACAGAGACGATCGTAAGAACGACGAGCACATTGAGGCGCAGCAGCCTTCTAAAACTTGTGCTGTTTCCATCACCACGGATGTTGGACAGGATAGGCAGCACCGACCCGGCAATTGCGCTCGGCAAGAACAACAACAACAGGCGATACCGGTCGGCGGCCCCGTATAGCCCGAGCTGCTGAAAGCCGCCGGCCTGCTGGACGACCCAATAGCTGCAGAGCCACATCCCCGGAACGACGATGAGTGACGACAGCAGCGCAGGTACGCTGGTCCGGTGAATCAGGTGTGCCTCGGAACAGCAATCCCGCCAGGCCCAGTGGATCCCCCGGTCCGTGCAGGCGTGTCGCAGCGCGATATGGTTCAGCGCCCAACTCACGGCCATAGCGGCTGACACTCCCCACATGGCGCCACGTATGCCTCCGCGATGCGTCGCGAAGATGATGAGCGGGCAGGAGATGACGCCTGACCAGAAATTCACCTTCGCCATCGTCCGGAAAGCCTCGAGTCCCGCCAGGGCGCCGGTCTGGTAACCGTTGACAGCGGTGAAGAGCACGAGGACGCCCCCGATGCGGAGCGGTATGGCCAGCGCTGGCGCACGCAGCACGTGTGCCGCGACAAAAGGGGCGCTGGCGATCAGTGCCACAGCCAGCAATGCACCGCAAACCAACGCGACCGCTGACGAAAGCCCGAGGATGCGTCCAACCCGCTGTGGGTCGCGTTCCCGAGACTCCGCTACGTGGCGCGACGCCGTGATACCCAGGCCTGCTCCGGCAAGCATCGCACCTACGCTCGCCGTGCTTTGTACGATGGTGAAACCGCCGAACGAGTCGGCTCCGAGCATTCGGGCCGTAAATACCGACGCAACGAACGTGGCGCCGCGTGCTACCACCAACCCGGCGGTGCTCCAGGAAACCGCAGTCAAGTATCGGGCAACCAGGTCGCGGCCTGGGCAGCCGGCCGAGTTGGACCGTGCGCCAATCCTCGATTGGAGAATGTTAGAGAGAGCCGTGCTCATGCAATTGCGGCTTTTGCGAAAGGTTCTTCGATCACTTCAAGGTAAATCCGGTCAAGCTGGTCGACGATGGTTGGCCACGCGAAACGCATGGCATTGCCGCGCGCTCGTGTTGCGAGTCGATTGTAGATTGCCCGGTCGGTCAGAAGCAGGCGGAGCTTACTTGCGAGGCCCGCAACGTCGCCAGTTTCGAAGTACATCCCACTCCGGTCGGACACGACCTCAACCAGGCCGCCATGCCGTGTGCAAACAACCGGCTTGCCACACGCTTGAGCCT
>JAEHDI010001343.1 GCA_016880505.1 Bryobacterales bacterium
CGGAACTCGAAGAGGCCGGCCTCGATGGAGCGGATGCGGGCGAGGCGCCAGGAGGCGATGGCGAGCTGTTCGACGAGGAGGGATTGGGTGGGGGTGGAGGGCCGGTGTTCGTCGATGAGGGCCTGGATGAGGGCCTGGTAGGCGGCCCGGTCCTCGATGTTGATGAGGGGGTTCTGGGCGGCGAGCGTTTTGGGCGACGGCGGCGCGTCCTTCGGGAGTAGTGGGACCGGTGCTCAGGAGGGCGTTGCGGCGATTGGCTTCGATCTGGCGAAGAGAAGGCATCGGGAAACCTCGGATCTGAAAGTTGAGGAGGGAAGTGGGGACGCCGAGTTCCCTCCTGTCCGCATGTTACGGTGCGGGATCGCAATCCGGGAGAGATGGGATGGAGTGACTCGGATCTAAGTCATTCCGAGAGAATGAGTTGATGAGTTTGGGAAGGATTGTGACTGGGAGTTGTGGGGGTGGAGGGAGAGCGGAATTGGGTGTGCGCGGTGGGTCTGTCCATTATCGCTGCCGGATCTGGCGCAGGTTTACGAAGTCGGTGGTCGAGCCCACGAGTCCGCATGGCAAAACCGTCGGGTGATTCTCCCCTCCCTCCCCTTGACAGACTAGGAGAGTAAGGGGTATATTTCTCCTAGATAACCTAGGAGGCATTCATGGACCGGACCACTGAGTTACTGCCGGGCACGCTAGACTTGCTTATCCTCAAGGCGGTTTCGATCGGACCGCTCCACGGCTACGGAGTGCTGCTCCGCATCCAGCAGATCTCGAAGGAAGTCCTCAAGATTCAGCAGGGCTCTTTGTACCCTGCGCTCTATCGTCTGGAGGCGCGGGGCTTGATCACGTCCAAGTGGGGTGAGAGCGAGAACAAGCGAAAAGCAAAGTACTACTCGCTGACGGCCGCGGGGCGCAAGCGGCTGCGCGCGGAAAGAGAAGACTGGACACGATTTGCGGCAGCCATTGCCGATGCGCTGAGTGCCTGAGGACTGAGCTATGTTCTCCCGTTTGAACGCATTCTGGAAAGCCGTGTGGCGCCGTGGGCGGGTGGAGGCCGACATGGCCGACGAACTGCGCATCCATGTGGAGGCGTACGCCGAGGATCTGATGCGCTCCGGAGTTCCGCGCGACAAAGCGGAGCGTCTGGCCCGTCTAGAGTTCGGCGGCATGGAATCGACCAAAGAGGAATGTCGCGAGGCGCTCGGTCTGCGGCTCGTGGATGAGTTCCGACAGGACGTGCGATACGCCGCTCGGTCTTTGCGGAGGAACCCGGGGTTCACCGCGGTCGCCGTACTCACGCTGGCGCTCGGGATCGGAGGGACCACCGCGATCTTCAGCATCGTCAATGCCGTTCTGTTGCGGTCTCCTGCTTTCAACGAGCCCGGTCGCCTGGTGATTATCACACTCAGGAACCCCAGCCTTGAGCGAATAGGTCTCACCGCGGGACTTGCCGATCTCGGGGTTAGCGGCCCTGTCTTCGAGGCGATCCGAGGCAAAGCGCGCTCATTGGACGGGTGCGCGCTATTCTCCGATGTCTCTTACAATCTCGCCGGCGAGGGTGAGCCTGAGCGCATTCCTGCAGCGCGGGTCTCAGCGGACCTGTTCCGATTGCTTGGAGTGAAGCCGCAGCTTGGGAGGACATTCGCGGCTGAGGAAGACCAGACGGGGCGAGAGACGGTGGTTCTCATCAGTGACTCGCTCTGGGCGCGCCGGTTTGCCAGGGCTTCCCAAGTGCTTGGTAGGAAAGTTCTACTTAACGGCAGTCCGCACACGATCATCGGGGTGATGCCGCCCGGCTTCAATTTCCCGAGCGGCCCTGAGCTCCCGTATGTTGCGGCCTTGGCCAGCACGCCGGTTGAGATCTGGCGTCCACTTGCGCTGGCGGAGTGGGAAAGAACTGATGCGACCAGCCTGAACTTCGCAATGCTGGCGCGATTGCGGCCGGGATATTCGCCGACACAAGCGCGCTTGGAACTAAGCACAAAAGCCGGGCAAGTAATGGGCGCGGGTTTCGGCAGTGACGGCTGGACCGTGAACGTGAGGACGCTGCAGACCGTTGTGACGCGCGCTGTTCGCGAGCCGCTTCTGATCCTGTTCGGAGCGGTGACAGTAGTGTTGCTCATCGCCTGCGCCAACCTGGCCAGCCTGCTAGTGGCCCGTGGGTTCAGGCGCCGGGCGGAGATCGGGATGCGGCTGTCCCTGGGGGCCGGGTGCCCTCGTGTCGTGCGGCAATTGTTGACCGAATGCATAGTACTGGCCATCTGTGCATTGCCCCCAAGCATTCTGCTTGCCGCAGCGTCCGTTCGAGGGCTTGTTGCCGTCGCACCGATTCGCATCCCGCGGATCGATACCGCCGCGGTCGACGTAGAAGCGCTGGGATTCGCGTGCTTGGCAACGATCCTGACGGTTGTATTGTTCGGAACCGCGCCCGCCCTCGTGGCTGCGCAACACGAGCTGGCCCGAGTCATCCAGGGCAGTGGCCGGGTGGCGGTACCGGTATCCTCGCGATTGCGCTTTGCGCTCGTGGTCGGTCAGTTCGCTCTGTCGGTCGTGTTGTTGGTAGCCAGCGGGCTACTCCTCAAGAGTTTCGTCACGGTTGCCCGAACCCGCCTCGGCTTCCATGCTGAGAACGTCCTGACGATGCGGCTTACCCTGCCACATATCAAGTACGACGAGCGGCGCCGACCGGCCGTCATCGAGGAACTCGCGTTGAACTGCTCGACGCTGCCCGGCGTGACCACCGCAGCAGCCGTCAGCAGCCTGCCGCTGACCGGCGAAGCCGAGGGCAGAACCGTGGTGCCGGAAGACGACCAGCGCATCAAGATCCCCCCGATGCTACGTTTCCGCGCCATTACCCCGGCCTACTTCCGCGCTCTCGGTATCCGGTTGCTAGCGGGCCGCGAGTTCACGGCCAATGACCGTGGACAGAACCCCGTTGCGATCCTCAGCGAGAGCGCGGCTCGGCGGCTCTGGCCCGGCATCCCAGTTCCCATCGGTCGCCGACTGCGCAGCGGCGATGACCGATGGATGGCCGTAGTCGGCGTCGTCGAGGACACGCGGGCTTCCGGTATCGACAGCGACCTTCGTCCCTACTTGTATTTGCCGTTCTGGCAGTTTGCGCCGGAAGAGTTTGCGCTGGCCGTGCGATCGGCGATGGATCCGACCGGGCTCACGGGCGCTGTGAAATCGGAGATCTGGCGCATCGACAAAGACCAGCCTGTGACGCATGTCGCTACGATGAAGCAGATCGTCGCGGACTCGATAGCTGCGCGACGATTCCCAGCCGTGTTAATGGGAATCTTTGCTGGGTTCGCGCTTCTGCTGGCTGCCGTCGGAGTTTATGGAGTGGTCTCATGCTCGGTGGTGCAACGCTCGCACGAAATTGGCATACGGATTGCGCTTGGCGCTACGCGCTTGGAAGTGCTTGCCGACGTCCTTAAGGGAACGGGCGTACTGGTCTTGGGGGGAAGCGTCCTTGGACTCGCCGGTTCATTCGCGGTCACGCCGTTGCTTCGCAGTCAGCTATACGGCGTCAGTCAGTTCGATCTCTCCGTAGCGGTCGCTTCTGTGATCGTCCTTATCGGAGTGGCGGCCGCGGCCTGCTATATGCCCGCCCGCCGCGCCACGAAGATCGATCCTGTGGAGGCATTGCGGTGTGAATGAGCTCCATGATGCCAAAGCCCCGCCGCATCA
>JAEHDI010001344.1 GCA_016880505.1 Bryobacterales bacterium
AGCGGCCAGCCTCGGGGCGAGGTCGAGGTTGAGAAGATCGTGAAAACCGATTCAGAGTGGCGCCAGCAACTCTCCAGCGAGGCGTTTGAGGTCACCCGCAGGCATGGCACGGAGCGAGCCTTCACCGGCAAGCTGAACAAAAACTACGCGGAGGGCATCTACCGCTGTGTCTGCTGCGGCACAGCCCTGTTTCATTCGAAGACCAAGTTCGATTCTGGCACTGGTTGGCCCAGCTTCTTCGCCCCCATCGCCAAAGAGAATGTAGTCGAGAAGTTGGACGCTACCCTTGGCATGACCCGAATCGAAAACCAATGCGCCCGCTGCGAAGCGCACTTGGGCCATGTCTTCGACGACGGCCCCCGCCCCACGGGACGCCGCTACTGTATGAATTCCGTCGCCCTTAGCTTCGTGCGCGCGCATTAACATTTCTGACCCGTAGGTCGAAAAGCTCAAGAAGATGTGTCCCCGTTGCGTGCGCAAGCGGAAATGACCGTTCTTACGCCATCGCCAGGATCGTGTCGAGTTCCGCTGAGAGCTTCTTCAGTTGGTCGGGATCGTCTGGGTTGTATCCGTACTCCGGGGAGATGAAGCCCCGGTAGTTGACCTGGACCAGCGCAGACATCACGGCCTTCCAGTCCACGTCGCCCTCCAGCAGTCCTCCCGGTGGGCCCTGCGGACCCCGCGGTGTTGCCCTGCGGTTCTTCGCGTGCAGCCGTTTGATCCTCGGTCCCAGCGTCAGGATCCAGTCCTGCGGGAAGCCGTGCGTCAGGATGTTCCCGATGTCGAAGAAGAACCTCAGCCACGGGCTGCGGAACTGATCGACAAAGGAACGCGCGTCGAGCGGGCTGACCAGAAAACGGTTGCCCACGTTCTCCACTGCCATCACGACCTTGGCTTGCTCGGCGTAGGGGAGTGCCTTCCTGAGCTCGGCCGTAATGCGTTCATAAGTGACCTCGTAGCCCTGGAAGAATTTGCTGCCGTATCCGACGTAACCGGGGACGAGCAGCAGGCCATCACAGTTCAGATACCCGGCGAACTCAATCGCCTTTTGGATTGCTTCGACACCCTTCGCGCGGACTTCCGCATCCGGGTGATTCAGGGGGTTCTCTCCGAGGGGAGAGACCCACAGCGCTGCGATCGCGACGCCCGCCTTCATAGCCTGATCCCCGATCGCTTTCACCTGGTCGGCCGTGGCGGTTGGCACGAATTCGTCCAGCATCGGGACCTCGATCGCGTCGAAGCCGGCGTTCTTTGCCTGCCGGAAACATTCCTCGATCGGCATCTGCTTGGGAAAATTCACCCGGCAGATGCTCTTGGTAAAACGACCTCCGGAAGTCTGCGCGTGCGCGAGTCCGGCCAGCGCAGCGCCCGCCGCAGCGGCGAATTGTCTTCGGTTGATGACTGTCATAGAACACGCTCCTGGCTTACAGAAAATCCACGCCCAATTCCTTCCATGTCAGGATCTTCTTGCGATTGATCGCCTCGCGGCCGAGAATCGACGTCAACGCACCTGAAGCCCCCACGATGATGTCGGCCGCCGGCTTCTTCCCGGTGCGGATGCACTCATAGAAGTCGGCGATGTGCCGGTCCCGAGGCGCCCTCTCCTCCGGCGGTGCTAACACCTGCGGCTCACCGGCTTCGTGCGGATAAAACATCGCCGTGTCCAGGTCCACTGCGCCCTTTGTGCCATAGATAAACGTGTGCTGCCACGCGTAGGGCATCTTGGCGGGATGGAAGGCGACCTGCGTGAAAGCCAGTTTCACCCCGTTGGCGTATTCGTAGCTCAGGGTGTAGCCGTCCATGTTGGTCCGGCCGGGCGGATCGTTCACGTACATGATGTTCCCGCCGAAACCGGTCGCCCGCTCCGGATAGCTGTTGATCGCCCAGTTGCAGACGTCGAGGTTATGTACGGAGTTCTCCGTAATCAGGTCGCCGGAACGATTGGGGAAGAAGAACCAGTCCGCAGAAGAGCCGTCGTGCGCGAGGTCGCTATCTCCGTGGCGCTGCGCCTTGGCGTAGATCACCTTGCCGGCGACGCCCTCATGGATGCGCGCGATCGTGCTCCGCAGCCGCGGCTCCGAACGCCGCTGGAGTCCGGTCTGGAAGACCGTCTTCGAGTTCCGGGCCACCTTCACCAGCTCGCGGATCGACTCCGCCGTAATGCCGATCGGTTTCTCGCAATAGACGTGCTTTCCCGCCTTCAGCGCCGCAATCGCCATCTCGACGTGAAGGTCGCACGGTGTCGCGATGAAAACCGCCCCGATGTCCTTACGCTCGATCAGCTTGCGCCAATCCGAGAACGTCGCCGGCTGGTCGCGTGCGGCGATGGTGGCTGCCCGGTCCAGACGGTCGGGCTTGATATCACAAACGGCAACGACCTTAGCGCCGGGTTCGTCCAACGTCAGTTTCAGAAGATGCGACCCGCGGTTCCCAGTTCCGACGAAGCCGGTACCGATCGCGCCGGAGTCAGCACCCGACAAACCGGGCGCTGCCGCGGCCATGCTTCCAATGAGAAAGTGCCTTCGATTCATTCAGGGATGATCCTTTCGGGGGATTGTATAACATGCTCGCTCGTGCGCTCCGACTTGAAGCGCGGTATCAAACGTTGTCAGGCTCCGGGTGGACCCAGGGCTTGCGGTAGGGCCGTCGCAGCAGACGGTCGGCTTCGGCATCACCCGTAACCGTATGGTTTACAGGGTCCCAGGCCAGCGTTCGGCCAAGCTGCATCGCGAGGTTGGCCAGGATGCAACTCGTCGTCGAGATGTAACCCTCTTCGATGTCGGCAACCGGTTTGCCACGCGAGGCGATCGCCGCCAGGAAGTCCTGCATGTGATGCCGGATGGCCGGGGCGACGTGGCGCTCCAGCCGTTCCTCGGTCTTGTCTTCCGGGTACTGCTCCAGTTCATACGTGACGTCTCGGTGAATCGACGGTTCGTCCTTGCCCATGGGTGTGAAGTCGTAGCTCATCACGCTCGCCTTGAGCGTGCCTTTCTCGCCATAAAACGTCGCGCCCCACGGGTACTTGGGATCTGGCGGATGGCCCCAGCTCCGGTGCTGCCAGACCACCGACATGTCGCCGTAATCAAACGTCGCCGTCTGCGTGTCGGAGATATTCGCTTTAGTATTCTTCTGTACCAGGATCCCCCCCGACGAAGAAATCCGTTTCGGCCAACCGAGGCCCAGCATCCAGCGCACCATGTCGAACATGTGGATGCACATGTCCCCGACGATGCCGTTGCCGTACTCCATGAACGCGCGCCAGCGTCCGGGATGCACGAGTTCATTGTAGGGGCGCATCGGGGCGGGGCCGGTCCACATGTCGTAGTCCAGATAAGCGGGCGGGTTTGTGTCCGGCGGATTGCCGGTGGCGCGCATGTGGTAGTAGCAATAAATCTCGACCAGCCCGATCTTACCCAGCATGCCCTCGTTGATGATCCGGTCCCGGGCCTCGGCGAGGTGGGGCGTGCTACGCCGCTGCGTGCCGACCTGCACCACGCGCTTGTATTTCCGAGCGGCCGCCAGCATGGCGCGGCCCTCGACGATGTCAACACTGATCGGCTTCTGGACGTAGACGTCGGCGCCGGCCTGGACGGCGGCAATCATAGGCAGGGCGTGCCAGTGATCCGGCGTGGCGATAAGGACGATGTCCAGATCTTTTTCGGCCAGCATCCGGCGGTAGTCGGCATACGTTCGTGGTCTCTTTTTCGATGCCTGCCGGGCTGCCACACGGTCCGCGGCCTCGGCCAGCATCCTCGAGTCCACGTCGCAAAGGGACACCACCTCGACCGGCGCCACCTGAATGAGCCGGATCAGGTCGCACTTTCCGTACCAGCCGGGACCGATCAATCCGACGCGTTTTGGCTTTTCGGCGGCAAACGCCCGGGCGAGACTGCCGGCGGCCGGCGAGGCCAGCCCGGCGGCGCCGGTGCAAAGGAATCGGCGGCGGTTCATGAGAGCACTCTCCTTGTTGAGAAACGGACTTCGAGGGTAGAAGGAAAGTATAGTTCTTTCCGGGCGTTGTGCGTGGCGCCCCGGGAGAAGCGTTACAATCGCCGCATGCCAATGAGACTGGTTCTGCTGTGCACGCTCTGCGCCCTTCTGGTCTCCGCGCAGTCCCCCACTGGGTGGCGAAAGGGCCAGGGCTACGGATGGGTGTACGGAAAACAGGACGAGGCCGGCGCACTCAATGCCGTCACCGGTCCTGAGCATGTGCTGAAGGCCCTCCGCGCCGTAAAGGCCGGCCGTGTTTTCGACCTCGGCGTACCCCTCGATCGCCGGTCCTACAAATGGCCAGGGCACTCGCCGACCGAGGTTATGTCGTTTCGCAGCCCCGAAGGCCTCAAGCGGGGCAAAGATCTCGCCCCGTTCGCAGCCGACCCGAAAGGCCTGGGCTTCCACAGTTGCGCGCTGTTCATCTCAGACAATGTCGGTACTCAGATCGATGGCCTCGGCCACATCACTACCGGCGCAGACAACCATTGGTACAACGGTTTCCGCGAGGGCGACTACGGCACAGACTTCGGAATCCGCCGCGCGGACGCCGACTCCATCCCACCCGTCATCGCCCGCGCCGTCCTCATTGACGTCGCCGGCTGGAAAGGCGTGGAGGCGCTGCCGTCGAACTTCGCGATCGGCTCCAAGGAGCTTCAGAGCGCGCTGGCGGCGCAGGGGACGGACGTCGATCCCGGGGACGTGGTTCTGATTCGGACCGGCGTCCTGCGCTACTGGGGAGAAGCGGGGGAGAACCATGCGAAACTCGCGGAGCACGATTCGGCGGGACTGACGCTGGAGGGAGCCAAGTGGCTGGTCGAACAGAAAGGCGCCGTCATGATCGGCGGCGACACCAGCGGTCTCGAGGTGGGAGTTGACCCGGCTCTACCAGGCGCGAGCATTCCGGTGCATGTGTACCTGCTCGTCGAGCAAGGCGTCCACATCGGCGAGTTTCACTACCTCGAGGAACTCGCCCGCAACAAGGTCTACCGCTTTACGTACGTCGCGGTGACCAACCGTGTGAAGGGCGCCGTGGCTGGTTTCGCCATGCGCCCCCTGGCGATCGAGTAGATCTCGAAGTCAGCCTGCAAGCAGCTTGCGGATCGCCTTCTCCAGCGCGGCCATGTCGGTCTCGCCAACGAACGACTTCACCAGCCGGCCGTTCCGGTCGTAGAGAAACAGGCCCGGCAGTGCTCCGCTCCACTTCGGGTCGACGGAGTTGATGAACTTCTCATCATCGTCCACCCGTTTCAGGTAACCCGCCGGGGCTTTGTGCTGTTTCAGTACCTCCAGCGCCTTGTTCGTCTCTTCCGGCTCGTCGCAGGAGACGGTGACCACGCTCAGGCCCTTGCCGCGGTACTTTGCTTCGAGTTTCACAAGGAGCGGGAGCTCTTCCAGGCAGGGGGAACACCACGTCGCCCAGAAGTCCACCAGCAGCACCTTTCCCTTATGGGACGCAATAACCCTCTTGTAGACCACTTCGTCGAGCGGCGTGAGCTTTTGCTGCGCGGCGAGCGTGGCCGCCGCCGCGCACAGGATGACGGCCGTCAGAAGGGCGCGTCTCAAGACGCTTTCTTCACCCGCTTGATCGTGCAGCCGAAGGCCTTTGTCTCCGCACGTTCTACCGGCTTGCTTGCCAAGACGGAGTCAAGCGCCATCCGCAACCCTTGCGTCTTGATGTTGGCCGAATTCCGGGAGTCGTCGATGTAGCCGTGATACTGAATGGTCCCGTTCTTGTCCATCACGAAGATCTCGGGGGTCACCTGGGCGCCGAAGCGGTCCGCGACAACGTTGTTCTCGTCTTTATAAACCTTGAACGAAAACTTGTGTTCAGCGGCGTGCTGTTCCACCTCCGCGGCCGGTTCGCTGCTGTTCGCGTTGACGGCAACGAACTTGACGCCCTTGGAGGCGTAGTCTCCCACCACGGCGTTCATGCGCTCGTTGTAATCGTTCGAGATCGGGCATTGCGTGGCGATGAACATCAGGACGGTTACGTCACCCTTCAGTTGCGAGAACTGGACCTTGTTCCCCTTCAGGTCCGAGAGATTGAAATCACCGACCTTCGACCCGAGCTTGAATTCCTGGCCGAATAGGACGGCACCGAAAGACGCTGTGAGCCCCAGCCACAAAAGTCGTTTCATTGTGTTCCTCCAGTGAGAAGATCCCGGCCGGGCGGCCGGTGTTATTTTGATTCCAGCTTGAGATTGATAATAGCTTTCTTGCGCGAGTCGAACACGCTGAGCGTCTTGGCCTCGCTCGAGGCCCCCCCGCGATCCGCCTTTAGCTCATAGTCAATGTTGGTGCTGAGACCGTGGAAATAATACGTGCCGTCCGATTGCGTGATGAAGGAGCGCACCTGAAGGGACTTGGTATTCTTCAGCTTCACAACGGCGCCCTCAACGGGACTGTCCTTCTGGTCCACTACGACACCCTGAACGGAGCGGACGTTCGGATCCTCGTGTTGCTTGCCCTTCTGCAACGCCAGTCCTGTGGCGGTGGCCCATAAGAGGAGGATGACAACCGCAACGAAAATCGTTTTTGTCTTCATGTGGACCTCGATTATATTTAGATGCGCCGTGCTCCGGATAGTTACGGTTTATTTATTTTCAGGAGCGAGGCGAAAGAACACGTCAATCCGTTCCTCGCCGCCGATGGATACGGACTTCTCCTGAGCGCGGAACCCCGGTGCGCTTACGCTGACAGTATAACGCATGGGCTCGGTCGGCACCCGCACGGCGAACTCGCCGCGGCTGTCGGAAACCACCTTTATTTTCTTGAACTTATGAGAGGATTTCGCTTGCGGGTCACAGCTGACTACGACCTCCGCTCCCCGCAGAAGGAAACCGGACTCCTGGAATACGGTCCCGGCGATCAAGGCGACGGCGACCTGCCGTTTCTGGTCCTTCGCGGACCTGCCGCCGCCCGCGGGCGGTGGCAGGCAAAGCAATATGCAGGCAACCGCTAGGATGGGATAGATCGGGGCCTCGGACCGCCTACCTCCAGCGGTCTTCCTCCTCGTCCTCATCAGGTTCCTCGTCTTCCTCCTCCTCATCGTCCTCGTCGATCGCCTCCAGTTCGAGGGGATCGACGCTCACGACCCGGAACTCCGCGGCGCACTCGTCGCAGGTGATCAGGTCTCCCTCGTCGAGCTCTTCTTCTTCCAGGTCGATCTGGCTATCGCATTCGGGGCAGGTTAGCATCGAGCATCCTCCAACAGCGCTGCACAACCTCTTTATACGAAACTCCCGGGAATTTGCCAACAGCTATTTCGTGGCTTGGCGGCGGCGAGTTGTGACCGGGACGATGCCTTTCAGCCGCAGGTAGAGGAACATCTGCGCGCGGTGGACGAGTTCGTGCTCCTTCACGAATTGCAGGAGTTCCAGACGCGACACCTTTCGCCCGTCCATGCGGGTGACCATCCCGGAGAAGAACTCGGCCGGCTGCCGCGCCAGTTGTGCGCGGCGTTCCTCTACGCTTTTTCGAAGCTCCGACGCGAGGGCGCCGGCGTCGTCCGGCGCCGGAGGGTAGTACTGTTTCAGCTTTTCGCGAAAGTCAGGTGTCGCGAAGCTCTCGATGCCGTCGAGGAGCATGCCGGTCAACGCATGACCGGCCAAAAGAATGTGCTGCGCAACCTCGCGGAAGGTCATGACATCCGGCGAGGGCCGGAAATCGAATTCACCGGGCGGGAAGTCCTCCACCGCCTGCACCGTGTCCTCTCGGACGGTCTTCCACGAATCCAGCACCGTTTCCACCCTGATCAGCGCTTTCATTTGTACCATGGCCTACCGCCCCCGAAATGTCCGGCAGGGCGGTGAACTGGATTCCGAAGTAGAAGGTGGGATAATCTCTGCTTGTTCGGCCGGTTGCCATCCGGCCGCCCTCAAGGAAAGGAGCAGTCATGAGCATCGAAGTCGGCGTCAACATGGAATTCATCCGCCACGAGGACAAGCCGTTCGCCGCCGGCGTTGAGCGCGCGGCGCAGCTTGGCTATAAGTACGTCGAGCCCATGGTCCACAACGGGCGCGAGCTGCTCAGCGAGGCGGGATACTTCCATTCGTTCTCGATGGACGACGATCCCGGTGAGATGAAGGAAGTTCTTGACCGCTGCGGCGTCAAGACTTCCGGGTTGAGCGCCCACTGCCCGCTCATGCGCCCGGAGATCAGTGTTCCGTATCTCCAGAAGGCGATCCGCTTCGCGGCTGCCATCGGCTCGCCGGTAATCAATACCGATGAAGGCATCCGGCCCGAGTGGGTCACGATTGAAGAGGCCTGGCACGTCATGAAGTACACGCTCACCGCCGCTCTGCGCGTCGCCGAGCGGTACGGCGTCTGCATCGGCATCGAGCCGCACCAGAGCATCTCGAAAACGACCGACGGTCTGCTGCGAATTGCTTCGCTGGTCGACTCGCCGATGCTTCGCGTCAACTACGACACCGGGAACGCCTTTCTCGGCGGCATGGATCCCTACGCGGGATTAAAGGCGGTCGGTAAGCGTCTGGTCCACGTCCACGCAAAAGACATCTCGTTCCAGCAGGCGGACTCGGAGCGTGGAAAAGTCACCGGCACTCCAGTCGGTTGCGCCTGTGGCGACGGCGTCATCGACTGGGCGAAGGTCATCGGAATTCTGAAGGAACAGGGTTTCCACGGCGTCCTTTCCGTGGAGTGCGGTACCGTCGAGCAGGCCGCCCGCAGCCTGGCCCACCTCAGTCCTCTGGTGTGAGGGCAGGGGGCAGCGCGCGCTACTACTTTCCCAGTCTCTTGTACGCATCCGGACGGCGGTAGGGTGCACCATAGACCGGATTCCACGTCGCTCGAACTTTTCTTAGCGCCGTGAGGTTGAGGTCGCCCACCAGCACACCTTCGCTTCGGTCGAGTTCGTCCTGGGTGGCGCCCTCAAAGTCGATGATCGAGCTCGTACCCGTGTTTCTCGGCTCAGCGAAGTTCACCCGAAGGAGATAGACACGGTTTTCAAGAGCGCGAGTCTGAAACAGATGGACGAGCAGCGGACGCGAGAAATCACCCGTGCAATACGGGTTGAAGACGATCTCCGCGCCGCCGAGCATCAGCTCTCGCGTGGACTCCGGGTGCTGGACGTCGTAGCAGATCTGGATGCCCGCTTTCGTCTTTACGCCGCCCACTTCGATCTCCCACACCGGAAACTCTGTGCCGTGGTTCACTCCGGAGGCGACCATCCAGTTCTGAAGATGCACCTTGCTGTAGACCCCCTTCACGTCGCCTTGCGGGCTCATCAGCACGGCGGAGTTAAACATCTTCCCGTTGCGGTTCTCGTCCATGCCGAAGACCATCCAGAGACCCAGCTCCCGAGCCAACTGCGCGAACCGGTTTGTCACGGGGCCCGGAATTGGTTCGGCCTGAGCGAAGATCTTCTCTCTCTCGGCCACGATCTTTGGGTCGTCCATCGAACTCCCCGGAGGAAACGAGACGCGCGGGTAACCCTGGACCGCTACCTCCGGCGTACAGACGATTTTCGCCCCGCGCCTTGCCGCTTCACGGATCCATCGCTCTGCCTGCGCGACGTTGTACTCCTTGTCGAGCGGTTTTCCATTCATCTGGATCAGTCCGACCCTTACCATGTCATCCGCCCCGGCGGCGGAACACAGCAGCAACAGTGAAGCGAAGAACCGAGATTTCATCCTCTCCTCCTCAGGCCCTCCATTTTATGCGACCGGCCGTTGTATATTCGGCCTAACGAGGTACAACATGATTCGACCGACCGCACTTCTGGCGGGAGTCCTGATTCTGGCCGCCGGCTGCGTCACTCCGAGCCCCTCGTGCGACACCTGGGTGGCGTTGAAGGATGCCACCGCCGACGGCTCCGTCATTCTGGTCAAGAACAGCGACCGGCCCACGATGGAGGCGCAACCTCTGGTCCAGATTCCACGCGCGAAGCACCCGGCGGGCTCCAAAGTGAAATGCACGTACATCGAGATCCCGCAGGTGAGCGAGACCAACGAGATTCTCCTCTCGAAGATCTGGTGGGCATTCGGTGGCGAGCACGGGATGAACGAGCACGGCGTTGCCATCGGCAATGAGGCGGTATGGTCGAAGGAACCCTACCAGTGGAACGACGGGCTCCTCGGAATGGATTTGCTTCGCCTCGGTCTCGAACGGGGCAAGACTGCGTACGAGGCGATGCACGTGATGACGGCTCTGCTCGAGAAATACGGCCAGTCGGGTGACGCCGAGCATCCTGGCGAATGGGGCAAGGCCAACTACCACAACTCGTTCATCATCGCGGACCCGAACGAGGCCTGGGTGCTGGAGACCGCCGGCCGCTTCTGGGCCGCCAAACGGCTGACGAGCGGCTTCTTCTCCATCTCCAACATCTACTCGATCGAAAACGACTGGGACGAGGCCTCGCCGGATCTCGTCGATCATGCCGTGAAGAAAGGCTGGACCAGGTCCGCGGCGGATTTCAATTTCGCACGGGATTACGGCGACTACTGGACCACCGAGTCGAAGAACCCAGCCGACATGCAGATCCGGCGCAACTCGACACTGGCGTGCCTGAAGCGGGACTACTCGAGGATCACGCCGGCGTCGATGATGACAATCAACCGCCAGCACCACGAAGGGACGATCGCCGCGCCGCGCTGGGGCGCCGCCGAGACCTTCTGGGCGACGCCCTGCATGCACGACAACTCGCGACGTCCCTACCACAGCGCGGCGTCGATGGCCGCCCATCTCCGTTCCGGGATGCCGCCGCTGCTGCGCCAGGTCTACTGGGCGAGTTTTTCCAATCCGTGCTGCAACGTGTTCAAGCCTTTCTACTTTCACGGCGTAAAGATCCCGGAGAATTACGGAAAGGGAACGAGCACGTACTCGGCCGATTCGCCCTGGTGGTGGGCAAACCGTCTGAAGTTGCTCTGCGACCTGAACTACAGGGGAGTGAACCCCGCCGTGCGCGCGGTGTTTGACGAGACGGAGCAGTGGCAGATGAGTCGCCGGCAGGCGGTGGAAGCACAGGCCCTGCGCCTCTCGGAGGCCGGCAAGCACGCCGACGCTGTGAAGGTGCTTCAGGCGTTCGTGGACGAAAACTGCTCCCGCATCGAGCGCGAGTATGGGTTGCTCCAGCGCGTCACCGAGGACATGCTGAAGACCCTCGGCGTCAAGTACCTCTTCGTCGACTACGTCAGAGATTGGACGTCGAAGAAGGGCGTCCCGCTTCCGCTCGACTGAACGCTGTAGTAGACGGGGCCGGCTGTGGGATAATCTCGTTCGTCATGCGCCTGAAGATTGTCTGTGCACTCTTCGCCATCCCACTGCTCGCCCAGGTGGCTCCGCCGAACGAAATGGGTGTTTCGATGGGGCACTTCCACATCATCACACCGGACCCGGACGCCCAGAAGAAAGTCTGGGTGGACGTGCTCGGCGGCAACCTTTTGCAGGTAGGTCCGCTCGACTTCGCGATGTTCCCCGGCGTCCTGATGGGTTTCCGCAAGGGCGAGGCCGAGGGAGGCACGGAAGGATCGGTTGTGGATCATCTGGGTTTCGCGGTCCGGGACCTCGCCGGAACCAAAGCGAGGCTCACTGCCGCGGGCGTGCGCATCACCCGCGAGATGCCGGAACAGAGCCAGTTCTTCGCCGAGTTTCCCGACGGCGTGCTTGTTGAGTTCACCGGCGATCCGAAACTCGACGCGCCCATCAAGCACCACCACCTCCACCTTGCGTCAAACCAGATCGACGAGATGCGCGCGTGGTATGCGAAGGTGTTTGGCGCGGTGCCGGGCATGCGAGGTAAGTTCAAGGCGGCGGACCTGCCCGGCGTCAATCTCTCATGGAAGACGGCCGAGAAACCGCCCGTCCCCACCAAGGGCCGCCGGCTCGACCATATCGGCTTTGAGGTGACGGACATCAAGGCGTTCTGCGCGAAGCTCGAAGCGGGCGGTATCAAGCTCGACTTACCGGTTACTCCGCGCCCCGACCTCGGCTTGGCGATTGCCTTCATCACGGACCCGTGGGGCACGCGCATCGAGCTGACCGAGGGGCTCTCCCGGCTCAGCGCCGGGAAGTGACTACAATCAGCGCAGCAGCACCCGTCATCGCATCCTGCCTATTTCATCCTCAGGATGAAGAACAGCGGCGCCAGCACGAACATCAGCAGCAACGCCATCAGGCC
>JAEHDI010001345.1 GCA_016880505.1 Bryobacterales bacterium
ATCACGGCAATGGGAGCGCATTACTTCATCCGCGACAACGAGATCCATTTCGATCTGGCCAAGAGCAAGGACAAGGACTTCGTGGTGATCGAGGGAGCCGTGCACGGCTTCACCCCTTGCACGGCTTGCGAACAGAATCCCGGGCAGTACTCGAACTCGGTGAAGAACATGTTCGACTACGTCAGCGGCTGGATCAATGCGCGGTGGCCGTCACTCGTTCCGTAGCGTGACCATGGGATCGACGCGCATGGCTCTGAGCGCCGGCAGGTAGCTGGCAAGCGCGGCCACCAGCCCGAGGAAGGCCGCCGCGGACGCGAATGTGAGCGGATCGGAAGCGCTGACGTTCACCAGCATTCCCCCGACGATGCGCGCCGCCGCCAGGGCGATGATGCCTCCAGCAAGCAGTCCCGGGACGGTCAATCGAAGGCCCTCCTTCGATAAACACAACGCCGTCAGGGAGGATCTATCCGTCGGCAGGTCACATCTCATCATCGGGCGTTTCGCGTCCGAGTGCGCTAACTTCCCCAAACCCGTTGCCGGGAACCACCGGTCTGCGAAGTCCAACTCCACAACAACCGGATAACCGATCTGCCCGGCGCATCAGAAATCGGAGGTAGCACCTCCACCTCCTGAATCTCCCCCACCGAAGTGGACGTCGGGGCCGCCTGTTTGCCCTCTTGGCGTCACGATGTTCGGCGATGCGAGTCCGATTGTGGCAACCCCGATTGTGGCAACCCCGACGTTCATCCACCGTTTGTCCTTTCCCGACAGGCGCTGGGCAGTAAAGCCGTGGCGAATTCCGCCCGGCGCCTTGGCGAGCCAACGGCGGATGAGGAGCACGACACCGATCAAGAATGCGCCCAGCAGCATGGGATCCCAGGTGTGCCGCTGCCAGCCAAGATAAGGCTTGTTGGTGACCAGCGTTAGGATGGCGGCGAGCGCGCCGACTGCGATGACGAATCGGTCCTTCCGGCGCAGGCCACGTGCGAGCACGACGGGGGGCAAGCACCAGATCAGCACCCAAGTCGCCCAGTAGAACAGCCTTGAGAATTGGGTGGTGGACCGAGAGCCACCCCACCAATGCCCGCGCAGGTCCACGGACGAAAGTTGGAGATTGACAGCCAGGTAGATACCGAGCCAGAGGAGCGCTTCGGCGATCGAATATTCGCTGTCGAGATACGTGAAGCGATAGCGGGGGCGTACTGCGGCCACCATTACCACGCCGGCGGAGTAGACAGCCGCGACGATCAGATGCTGCCCCGAAGGAGACGATGTCCAGTAGCCGGGCAGCCAGGCGACGAAGATCATCGCGCCAAGAGATGCATAGGGGAGTCCGAAACGATGCCACATCCAGAGCGAAACGGCGGCGCCAGCAGCGGGAACCAGAAATCCAGTTCGGGCAGGCGTGGGGGAAGAGAACAGACCGCTAAAAAGCGCGAGTTGCATCCCCACACAGAGAAAGCCGACCGAGCACGCGGCGAGGGCTTCCTCGATCCCGAAGCGATAGAGCTGGGCTTTGGTAACGGCGATTTCCGCTGCCGCATAAGAGAGGGCAGCGAAGATTAGCAGAAAAATACCAAGGGTTTGCTCCCCCGGATGCGAGAAAAACACCGCGAAGAACAGCCCAACCGCTGCGCCCAGGATAATCAGCGTAAAAAGCAACAGGACTAGTCGCAGGAAAATGTTGGTGCGGCGGAGCTCACAAACGGTCTCTTGTTCCATGCGCAGGTACTGCTCTACGGTGAGAAGACCTTCGCCCCACCAGTCCTGCAGCAGATCGCGGGCGCGCCGAGCTTCTTCGCTGGATGCACTGTAGGCTCTCACCCTTCCCTCCCGAAGCGGCGCGCGATCTGGACGAGCATAACGAGCATGGCGACACCAGTAAAGACGAAATAGCCTAGGACAGCAGTGTCGTCATGCATGTCGCGAATGAGAACCGCGCTGACACCCACGTAGCCGTACACGGCGGCATAAGCGACGAAGGAAAACTGCCGGCGCTTCAGACCCCAGGCGAGAGATGCGCCACAGGCGGTAAGGAGACAGAGAAGCCACACGACGTAGCCCTCGCGATTGAAAACCCCGGAGAGCAGTGCCCAAAAGAGAACGTTGGCCGCGATATTTAGATAGGTGCCGAAGAAGTGCGGTTTCAGGCCGCCGCGCTGAAGTGCCGCTCCTCCTCCGCCGACCATCAGGCTGTAAAGAATGGCGTACTGCCGGTACGCTGCGTCCTGATGTGACGGCCAGTGCGAGATGGTGAGTCCGAACCATCCAGCGAGCGCGGACAAAGCGAGCGACAACACGAAGCGGTTGTCAAAACGATAAGCGAGGAAGAAGAACAGGCCGGCGGTCGCCAGCAGATAGAGATCCCAGTGTCCGGAGAGCAGATGAAACCGCGTCTCAAAGTAAGAGAGTTCCACGGACCAAATGAGGCTGCCGAGGTAAAGCACGTAGTCGAAGACCAGACCGGGCGGCGGCGTTTCCCCAGGGGACCAAGCGGCCGCGCGGGAGAAGCAGTACCAAAAAGAGGCGGCGAGCATTGCGGAGAGGATGGTCAGCACGACGACGTCGCCCAGTTGCTGCGACCAGGTGCTGACGGTCCAGCCGAGGCCGGCGACGAACGCAAGAATACCAGCGTAGAGGAGAATATTCAGCTCAAGAAAAATAGAAAAAGGTTCTCCAAGCGAGAGGCCTGCCAGCAGTGTGTGCTGTTCCGACGATATGATGCCGGACTCCTTCCATTGCTGCAATCGGGTGAGTATGGTCATGGAAGTCCTCGTTCTCAGGATGTGGGGCGACTGGCCGGATCCGGCCAGTCGATCCGGGAGCCGTTTCTTCGGTCCATGAATCTACCAATCGTACACTGCGATAGGCTCGACAAAAAGCATCAAGGCAGAATTCAGATGCTAACAAAATTTGAAGGTGGCAATGCCACAGTTCCATATTATGCAGAGTCCGGCGATCGGCTGGAGGACGCAGGTCAGTGACTGACGGCCCCTACGGCGGACAAACACGTGTCGCTGCCCAAACACCAACTCCTGTGCTCTGGGAAGTTCGTCATTCGGACGTGTAGTCGCCATCTCGGACTTTGGCCCGGCGGTGGTCCCGGACCCGGCGTTCTGGGCGATAGATCCTCCCTGGTCGCCCAGCGTTTACCGATGGCTCCGGGCATCGTTCAGGTTGAACCAGCGCCCACTCTTCCATAACGGGCTGGGCCGGCCCCCAAAGGAAGCCAAGCCCTGGTTGTGGAAGAGTGGCCGACCAGCCGAAACCGGAATCGACACTCACCAGAGCGCCTGGGATCGTATCGGAGCCACCTACTCGTTCCGCAACGAGACCACGGGATCCACGCGCATGGCCCGCAGCGCCGGCAGGTAGCTGGCAAGCGCGGCCACCAGCCCGAGGAAGGCCGCCGCGGACGCGAATGTGAGCGGATCGGAAGCGCTGACGTTCACCAGCATTCCGCCGACGATGCGCGCCGCCGCCAG
>JAEHDI010001346.1 GCA_016880505.1 Bryobacterales bacterium
GGAGGCTGGACATCGAAGTAGACGCGACTGCGGCGCCGCTACTTCGCCTTGCGCCGCGCGGCGGTCCGGTTGCCGGCGTCCTCCGGATACTTCATCGCGAGGCGCCGGATCTCGTAGTTGAACTTTAGGAACAGCTTCTCCCAGCGCTTCGACTGAGCCGGAGTGTACCGGTAGAAACCACGATCATTTGATATCCCGTGCCCTCCGGTCTCCACCACACTGCGCATTAGCGGTGGGATCTCCGGGCTCGTCGAGAGTTCCGGGAGCAGATCCTTCATGACGCGGTAATAGGCCTCGACGCCCATCAGGTCCATGTAGCGGAACGGCCCGGCGAAGGTAATCCACCAGCCCACGTCGTTGCGCAGGGACCGGTCCACGTCCTCCACCGTTGCGATGCCGGAATCCACCAGGTGGCACGCCTCGCGGAACATCGCATACGACACCCGGTTCGTGATGAACCCGCGCACATCCCGGCGCAGCAGCGACGGCTCCTTGCCCCACAGGGCGGCGAGCGCCTTCACTCTCTGCGCGTAATCCGGGCGGGTCTTCTCCCCTGCGATGATCTCCATGAAGCGCGTCACGTGCGCCGGCTCGTCCCAATGGATGCCGACGAACCTCTCCGGGTGAGCGGCGCCGGCCTGAAGAAGACTCAACGGAATCGACGACGTGTTGCTGCCGATGATCGTGTCGGCGGGCACCGCGTCCTCAACCGCGCGATATGCCTGCTTCTTCGTCTCGATGTCTTCGATGATCGATTCGATGACGATGCCGCAGCGCGCGAGGTCCCTGTAGTCTTCCGAAAGCGTCAGACCGCCGATGAGCGCCCCAGGCTCGCGCTTTAACAAACCCTCCAGCTTCATCTGCCTCAGCAAGGCCAGCACGTGGCGGCGTGTTCCCCGGTGCCGCGTCAAACTGCGAGTCACGCCCACCACCGAGTGCCCGGCCGACAGAAGACAGGCGATGATGCTGTGGCCCATCAACCCGAGACCGATCACGCCTGCGGGGATGTCTTTCGGATTCAGTTTTTCCTTGGCGGGATTCTGTCGCTTCATAGCGTCGTGTACTGTTTCGCGGAGCCAACGCTAACACGCGGTCGCCGAAATTGTCAATGGAATCGGGGCAGTTTCGGGGTTCAGCGCTCAGTCTTCTTCTTAAGCTCACGCAGCAGCTCGATCGCCTTGCCAGCGACCATTTCCCCGTGACCCGGAGCCATGCGCGAGCTTGTCGGCTCATAGCTGCCCTGTTCGAACGATTCGCGGGTGACGATGTAACCGAGATCGTCGTTCGCCAGCGAAACGACGAAGGTGTACGGGAACGGCGACTCCTGACGGATCTTGCGCCCGAGTTCGACGAACAGTTCTCCCGGAATGCCGGCGAAGGCCACCGGCCCGACACATATCACCTGGATCTCCGCCGGGTAGTCGCGGCCGCCCCGGTTGTGAACGTCGAGCACCCGCTCGGCCTTCACCCGGTCCAGCGTGAAATCCACCCCCGGCGTTGGCGGCTTCGCCACGATCTTGCGCGCCTCCTCGACTTCCTCGGCGGTGGACTTCCAGGCGGGGAGTTGCACGGTCCCGGAGAGGGCGGCCACTCGCGGCCGCTCGATCCGCTCGAGGTGTGTGTACGCCTTCAGCACGGCTGCGCCGAGCACCTCGCCCAGACGCTGCGCCTCGTCGAGTCCGCGTTGCGGACCGGGCCGGCGAACGTCCCAGTGGTTGATGTTGCCCGCCGCGCCGATCGTGAAGACGGTCAGCATGTCGGGGCCTTTCACGCTCTGGAGCAGGCGCGCCAGGAAGTACGGATAGTCGGCCGAAATCCAAGTGCCGCCTACGGTGTCCAGGTGCATCGCGTAATTCACCCACGTCACCAGCGGCTTGCCGAATTCGTCGTCTGCATAGAGGACACCGACCTGCGGGTCGATGGCGCCGGCGGGTTCCACCACGCCGGGGTTCAGAAACCCGGGATTTGTCTGCACCGTCCCGTCTTTCATGCGGTACCGGCGGTAGTGCGGCAGCGACGGCTCCTGCTCGATGCCCACCCGAAGCCGCGCGGGCTGTGCCCGGCCATTTGCCGACACGGCGGCGTCAGCGATCCAACGTGCGAGACTCTTCTCGTAGTCGGGTGTGAACTGTGGACCGGTGTGGCTATGCGTCGCACTGATCAGCACATGGCTCGCCGGAATTCCGAGCCGCTTCACCAGCAGGGCGCGCGCCTCCTCAACGGCTTTCGCTGACACACTAACGGTATCGGTGGCGACCAGAACGATCCTCGTCCCGCCGTCGTCGAACACGAGGGCTTTTGCATGTAGGTGATCGTGCACGCCGTCGGCCTGACGCGGATAGTAGTATCCGGCCATTGGCCCGTCCAGAAACGGCGTGATGACGCTTGTGCCTGCGCCGATCTTGAGAACC
>JAEHDI010001347.1 GCA_016880505.1 Bryobacterales bacterium
CGCCGTGGCGGCATGGTCTACCGGCAGCTTGGCCGCACCGGACTCGATGTCTCCCTGCTCTCCTTCGGTTCGCATACGGACACCGCCGACAAGATCAAAGCCGGTCCGGGCCAGACTGTCCTCACGGAACAAGGCCAGGCCCGTCGCGACCGTATCATCGCTCGCGCCTTCGACCTCGGCGTGAACCTGCTCGACGTGTACGCGACTGAGGGCCAGTGGGAGCCGGCGGCGCGCATGGTGAAAGGCCGCCGGGACAAGATCCTGATCTCGCTTGCCCACAACACCACCCCGAAAGACATCGACGACGCCTGCCGGCTCTTCGGACACGTCGATCTCTACCGCTTTCACACCGCCGAAATCGACGGCCCGACGCTCGAAAGCTGGGACATCATGCGGCGGGCGAAGGAGGCCGGCAAGATCCGCGCTATTGGCATCGCCACCCACATCGAGCGCACCATGACAATGGCCCTCGACGAGCTCGAAGGCATCGACTACCTCTTTTTCCCGTACAACTTCATCCACGCCCGGGCGGATTACAGCCAGTTCCTGCCCGCCGCGATCCGTCAGGGTGTCGGCCTGATCGCGATGAAGCCGCTGGCGCAGGGATCGATCGTGCATCTCGATCCCCGCTCGCCCCGAGGGGCCGCGCCCGAAAGCGCCCTTATCCAGCTCTGGCAGCGCGGCAACAAGCCCATCATTCCCGCGGTTGTCGCGGAATTGACGAAGAGCCTCGATCGCCTCCCCGACGAAACGCTCTGTATGGCTGCGTTGCGCTTCGTGTTCGCGAAGCCCTTCATCTCGACGGCGATCCCGGGCTTGTTCGACATGCAATGGCTGGAGGAGGACTATCGCGCGCTCACGAGATACCACGACATGTTGCCGGAAGAAGAGGCCGCTCTCGACGCAGCGCGCCGCCTGGCGGACCTCTGCGGGCCCGGCTGGCTGCCGCCCCACTACCGCTGGTTGGAGGAACAATGGCGCGCCTGACGGTCCTCACACTGCTGTTGTTGCCCTCCCTCGCGCTCCCGCAGGCTGACGCCGACCGCCGGCTCAAGGAAGCCGGCGTCTGTGCTCGCTGCCACGTCATCTCCGTGCTTGAGTGGGGCCACTCGCGGCACCCGAACATCGGCGTGGGTTGCGTCGAGTGTCACGGAGCGAGCAAGGGCCATGTGATCGACGAGCGGAACAACGTCAAGCCGGACCGCATCCCCCGCGGCGCCGAGATCGCGGCTCTCTGCAAAAGCTGCCATCAGAACCCGTGCCCGAAGACGAAGCAGACCGGTTCTTGTCAGAACTGCCACCACCCTCACGCGTTGATCGATCCGGCGAAGCCTCTGGCGCCCGCCGGCGAAGGCGTTGCGGAAGCCGCCGCTCGCGCGGACCGCTATGCGCTCCGGATGCGCGAGGGTGAACAGTCGGCTGCCGCCGGAAAATGGGAACCGGCCCGCGCCGCCTTTCACTCCGCGCTCGGCGAAGCGCCCGGGGACCGGACAGCACAGCGGCGACTGTGGATGTGCGAGCGGCGCCTCAACCCCCGCCTTCCGGGCTTCGAGATCGTCGGTAGTGAGTTCGATGCGGAGACCGGGCTGCCCCGCGTGGTCCGGCTGACCAGCTTCGATGTTGAGATGGTGCTTGTGCCCGGTGGCGACGTCGAGATCGGCTCGGATCAGCTCGGTGACGCCAAGCCCTCGCACACCGTTCGCGTTGAGCCGTTTTATCTCGCCCGATACGAGGTCACGCAGTCGCTTTGGAAATCGGTGACCGGTGCCAATCCCAGCGCCCACCAGGGCAAGGACTTTCCGGACGCGGACCGTCTTCCAGTCGAACAGATTTCCTGGCAGGATGCCCAGGCCTTCCTTGCGAAGCTGAGCGAAAAGGTGGACGGCGGCGGGCTCCGACTTCCCGCCGCGGCCGAATGGGAGTCGGCCGCTCGCGCCGGTGACGGCTCGGACGAAGTACTTGGTGCGGCGAAGCCGCGGCCCGTTGGGTCGGGCCGGCCTGGCCGTCTCGGTCTGTTTGACATGCAAGGAAACGTTCGCGAGTGGTGCTCGAGTCTCGCGCGTCCCTATCCGTACGATGCCGGCGACGGTCGCGAGTCGGTCTCGGAAGACGGACTTCGTATACTGCGCGGGAGCGCCTACATCGAACCTGCCGGCTGGTTCGACGCCGCCGCCCGCCACGGAGAACGCCCCGGACGGCGTTTGCGATGGAACGGCCTGCGGCTTGCCCGCGCAGTGCCCGAAGCGAAATGAACAGGAGACCCTTCTGATGAACCGACGAGCCTTTCTCTCCAGCCTGGCCGCCTCTCCGGCCGTTGTGGCGCAAACGAGTCGCCGTTACGACATCCTGATCCGGAACGGCGAGGTCATTGACCCGGCACGCAAGTTCCGCCGCCGCGCGGACGTCGCCGTCCTCGACGGCAAGATCGCCGCTGTCGAAGAACGGATCCCGGAAGACAGGGGATTGGAAGTGATCGATGCGAGCGGTTTGTACGTTTCCCCCGGCCTCGTCGATCTCCACACGCACTGCTATCACGCCGCGACCGGCCTCAGCATCGAAGCCGATCCGATTGCCTGGCGGACGGGCGTTACCACATGGGTTGATGCCGGCAGCTTCGGCTCGGATCAGGCCGACGGCTTTCGCCGGTTTGTCGTCGCGCCACAGCATTCACGGGTGTTCGGCTACATCCACCTCTACCCGAATTTGCGCAATCCTGACGTGGACGTAGTGAAGTATGTC
>JAEHDI010000178.1 GCA_016880505.1 Bryobacterales bacterium
GAAACGGTCACTCGCCACGGCCTCGCCAGCGCCATCCGCTCGATCTTCGACTGATCGTCCCAATAGCCGTGCGTCAGGATCTCGAGAAACAAGCCAAGCGAAGACGCGTGGGCCACCAGATCCGTTGTGAACGGCTTGAGCAATGCCTCGCCGCCGCTGAACACCACGTGGACAGGCCCCAGCCAGCGGCGCAGGTCGGTCAGCACCGCCTTCCACTGATCGGCCGTGGGAGTATCCTCCCGTCCGCGGTTCTTCCAGATATCGCAGTGCACACACCGTGCGTTGCACAACTCCGTCAGCAGGAAAATGATCGAAACTGGCCGGCAGTGCGCGGAAAATTGCCCGCCGGCCAATGTCCGCAGCCGGTAATTCACCGCGTCGTGGAGGCGTTTCCGTAACCAGTTGATGCGAAAGGACATGCCGATAAATTCCGGAGCTCTTTCAGATGCTGCATTTGGAATCATACCACGGCATGTCTGGACTGGACTCTCAGCTTTGGCAGATCAGTTGCACCACCAGCTGGACATAGGATCGGATCTCCTCCGGCGGGACGAACTACAGCTCATGCACAGTTTGGCTGTTTTTGTCGTAACTTTAATGAATTGAATGAATTGCAGGTGATCTTAGCCCCTGCGAAAGAAAGGATCTCCACAAATGCCGGTGAGTGTCACACAGCCCAGTAGCGAAACCCTACGCACCCTTCCGGGCGACGATGTGCGCCAAATCATGTGGCGCTTTACCGATCGGTTCGACCTCCAGATGATTGTCCAGTCCAGCCGCGGCGTGGCTCGCGGTCCGGTCGCCAGGCTCGTCGCCGAGGGTGCCCGTAATACTCATGACTGGACCGAAGCAAAAGCCAGCCTTCTCAAGGCGTTCGATGAATCCGGAATCACCTCCGTCTTTCTCGATCCCGAGCAGGGCGGCTTCATCGAAGGGCCGAAGAACCTTGCCCTGGCGCTGGTCGCCTTCGAACTCGCCTGGGTGGACGCCGGCGCCGCCACCGGCAGCCTGGCGGGCTGCCTCGCGCTCGCTCCCATTCACGAGCGCGGCACCGCCGCCCAGCGCGATTACTACCTGCGCCTCTGCGCACCCGCCGCCCCCGGCGAGGAACGCCAGCCGTGGCGCGGCGCGTTCTGCCTCACCGAGCCGATTCCCTACGTTGGTGTCGAAACCGGCTTGCTCGGCGGCAAGGTACGGATCGCCGAATGGAAGGAAGGCGAAGAGCCGGTCCTTCAGGTCGACAAGCGCGGGCGCTTCATCACCAACATGGGTTTCGCGAATTTCGTCACCGCCGCCGTCGACTCGGCCGACCCGCGCATCAAGGGAAGCTGCATGGTCATCCTGCACGAGACCGACCCCGGCGTGTGGGACCGCGGTACGCCCGCGCGGAAGCTTGTCCACCAGCTTTCCTCGACGAACGACCCGATCTTCGGCCAGCGCGTCCCTGCCGGCCGAATCATCGGCGGCTACACAGTGAAGGACGGCGTCATCGTACCCCGGTACAGCCACGGCGAGATCATTGAGGCCGTCTTCCGGCGCACCCGCGTCACCGTGGCGCTGATGACGTCGGCCAAACTCCTCTCCGCCGTCGAGCCGGTCATACGCTACCAGCGCGGCCGTTTCCGCGGCGGCGAGATCGCCGAGCCCGGTTCGCCCAGGTACGAGCTCGGTCTCCAGATGAAGGAAGACGTGCTCCACCGCCTCGTGGACGTTTGGGCCACCGGCGAGGCCGGCACATCGCTTGGCTTTGAAGCCGCCCGCCTCTTCGACCAGCTCGATCCGCTCGAGCGGAAGAAGGAAGAGATCTTCGCGGCGGAAGGCGTCGGGCGCGGCTCAGCCGCGTTCAAGGCGATGCGGCGGTACCAGAAGGACGCGCTCGACTGCCTCCAGCACGGCGCGAACTGCGACCAGCCCATGATCCAGTATGTGGTTCTCGATTCGCTCGCCAACGTGCTCTGCCCCGCATGCAAACTCTGGAACACCGGTCACGGCGCCACGATGATGCGCGAAGCGGTCAGCCTCATGGGCGGCTACGGTATCACCGAGGATTGCCCCGGCTTCCTCGGCCATAAGTGGATGGACGCTCAGCTCGAAGCCACCTACGAAGGCCCCGAGGCCGTCCAGCGCCGCCAGTTGAGCGTCACCATGACCAACGAGCTATTCCTCGCGCAGTTCCACCAATGGATCGCCGAGATGCGCGAGATCGCCGGCAAGCGCCCGGGGACCGGCGCCTGCACGCTCGCCAGCGCCATGCAGCTCTGGCTTTGGACGCTGAACTATCTGCAAAAAGCCACCGATCCAGACGGCTCAAAGCTCTATCACAGCTCGCGTCAGGGCGTGACCTTCCCGCTCGCCGACGCCCTGTGCTGGCTGCTCGCCTCTCGCTACTTCATCCTCGACCTCCTGGAACTCTCGGAAAAAGGTCCGGCCAACCCGGTTGTCGCCGAGGGCCTTCCCGGACTGCTGAGCTTCTACACCGACCTCTGCCACGTGCAGAGCGCCCGCGCCGCCGGCGAAGTCGCTCGCGTCTGCGCGGAGTTGGTCTATGGCTACCGACCGCATCCGGCGTGGGCATCCCAGGATTACGAGGGCTGCTTCAAGTCCGAAGAGCTGATCGCCATCGAAGCCATGGTTCCCGGCATGTCCAGCGTTGCGACCGACGTCGTCGAAAGCGACGGCTCCCACCCCGCCAAGGAGGGCCCCTGCGCGACGTTCGACGGCGTCGAGCAGTTCATCCGGATTCGGAATCGCCTCGACGGTTGCCTCACAGGCTCGCACCTTGCAAAGGAACGGGCTGCCGACGCGCTGACGAAGGTGATGATCCCGGAGGCTTTGGATTACCCGGCATGAGCGAAGTCACCGTCGAACGCCAGACCATGGAAGTCGACATTGTTTGTGTCGGCTTCGGCCCGGCTACGGGCGGCTTTCTTACCGAGCTTTCGCGCCGGATCATGAATCCCGATGGCACGCCGCGCCTCGAGAGCCGTGTCATGCCCGGCATGCCGCTCCAGGTCATCTGCTACGAGCGCGCGGACGACATCGGTTTCGGTGTCTCCGGCATCGTGACGAAGGCGCGCGGCATTCGCGCCAGTTTTCCGGATCTCGACCACACAGAGATCCCCATGGCCGCGCCTGTCCGGCAGGAGAAAGTGCTCTTTCTTCTCGACCCTGTCGGCGCCAGCCGTCGGTCTGCCGCGTTGCGTGCCGCCGACGTCGCCGTCCGTGCGATCGGCTCCGAGCACCATGCCGTTGAACTGCCCTACACGCCGGACTTCCTCCACAAGGAAGGCGGGCTGATCCTCTCCATCGGCCAGTTCAACCAATGGGTCGGCCAGCAACTGATGGGCACCGGAGCGGTCCAGATCTGGCCCGGCACCCCGGTGGCGCAGCCACTGATTGAAGAAGACCGCGTCACCGGCGTTCGTCTGCTCGATCAGGGTGTCAGCAAGACCGGCGAGCCGGAGGCGGGCTTCATGCCAGGCATGGACATCCACGCCGCGCTTACCATCGTCGGCGACGGCCCCGTCGGACCGATCGGCCGGCAACTCACCGAGCGCTTTGGCATGCCCGAAGGGCACCACCAGCGCGAGTGGGCCGTCGGCATGAAGATGGTCATCGACCTCCCCGAGGATACCGCCCTCGAACCGGGCTTCGTGCTTCACACTTTCGGCTATCCCGAACCGGAGATCTTCGGCTTCCTCTACGTGCACCCGGATCGTGTCGCTTCCGTGGGCATCTTCGTCCCGTCCTGGTTCGACAGCCCCGTCCGCACGTCCTACCGTTACCTTCAGCACTACATCCAGCACCCGTATCTGTGGCGTTACCTCAAGGGTGGGCGACTGCGCTCATGGGGCGCCAAGTCCCTTCAGGAATCCGGGAAACTCGGCGAGCCGCATCTCGCCGGAAACGGCTATGCGCGGATCGGCGAAGGCTCTGGCTCCACCAACGTCCTCACGGGTTCCGGAGTGGACGAAGCCTGGACAACCGGCGTGCTGCTTGCCGAGGGCGTCGTCGAGCTCCTCGAGGCCGGGCAGCCGTTCACGAAGGAGA
>JAEHDI010001348.1 GCA_016880505.1 Bryobacterales bacterium
CGGATCGTCGTAGTACCGGATCACCGAGTTGTTCTGGTCCTGCCAGAGCAGAATCGGCGCCTCGAACTTCCGCAGCGGTTCCGGCACGATTGCGCTCTGACGGTTGATCCCATGCAGCTACGACATCCGTGTTATTGCCCGCCTGGAATCCCGAGATACCGAACTCAAGCTGATCCACCACCCGCCCGAGTTTCCCGCCCATGTCCGCCGTCAGCTTCGCCGGAACCCGAAGAGGCACAGCCGTTTGTGTAGTCCAGTCCCATCCGACATAGTTCGTGTCGGTGAAGATGAAGATCTCGCCCGGGTCGGCCTGTGGTCCGTTGTTTGCCTGAAACGCATCGGTGCCATCGGTCATCGTCAGGTTCGTCGTGATGTCGAAGACCGGGAGAGGATCGCCGTTCGCCTGCGGCATGCGGCCCGCGAAGACGTAACGGCCCGGGTCGAAGCGGAGGTTTGTCGAACCCTGGCCTGCCTGTATGGCGCTGACGCCTCCGAAAAACACATACTCGCCAAAGTCCTCTGCGCCTTTCGAAAAATGCACAGCCCCGGTGATCTGCACCGGCTGCCCGGTGGCATAGGTCTCGTTTGTCTTCGGGTCCAGAGCGGACGCATAGTACGCTCCCGGTTGCAGCACCAGCGGGTTGGCCGGGTCGTCTGTGCCGGTGATGGTTCCCCCAACCACTCCCTGCGGGAACATCGCGGGCTCGACTACTTTGTCCGGCGGCGGAGGCGGTGGCTGGTACTTGCCTCGCATCGGATCGCGAAACGGATCGCCGTCAGGTTTCCGATTGACCGGTGTCTGAACCCAATTCGAACTGCCGCCGTTTGTGTACCAGCCTTCTTCCCGGATGTAGGTGAATGGTGCGTTCACGGTGCCGCCGCCCTGGTTCTCGCCGGCGTAGCGTCCGTTCTTGTCGGCTCCGTAGTTCGTGGAAGCCATGAGTATCCCGCCGTCTGCCTGAAGTGCGTACTTGCCTTGGTTATCGTTAGCCTGCACGAGCAGATCCACGCCGCAGGCAAGCTGACTTCCACCCTCCATCGGAATGCAGTCATTCTGGCGGTTTATCAGGATGAGTGCGCCCATCCCAGCCGAGTGTGCGACCGCCGCCGTCGCCCGGGCGCTCGCCGCCCCCGTCGTGTTGCCCAGAACCGACGAGAACAGTTGCGGAATCGCCTCATACACCCGCACCGTTACCCAGTAGTGGGTCTGGACGCCCGGCGCCGTCGGCGGGGGAGAAGTCGTTCCGGCTTCGATCATCACGTTTTGCCGGCCGTCTCTACCGTTGGCCGCGAATCCGTTCTGCGCTGCATACTGGCACCCGACCTCTAAGTTGGTACCGGCCGCTACACCCGAGCAAGAGACTGGTCCCGAAGTGCAGGTCGCCTGAGAGCAGTTGTAAGGGCCGACTGCTGGAAGAGTACTCAGCGCCGCCTCCGCCGCTGCCAGCGCAGCCGCGTCCGCCGCTGCCTGAGCCGATTTCTTCGTGAAGTACGACCACCCCAGATCCACTGCCAGGCCCAACAGACCGCACATGCCTATGAGTACCAGAGTGACCATTACCAATACCTGTCCGCGCTGGCATCTCAGTCTGAATCTTGTGTCTCTCTTTGTTCCAAACATCGCTTCCTCCTGCGAGTGTTGTTTCAGCACTGGCCTTTACTGCTTCGTAGGGCTAGTCGCCTGATAAACCAAGTGTCTGTCTGTCAACAAAATGTGTGAATGGACCGGAGCGGGGATTCTGTCATAGCTACCGAGTCCCAGTGGCTCTAGTACCATGGGTACAAAACGTACTGGAAGAATTTGTGTCTTTCCAGCGCCGCAGTGCGGTATTATTCTAAACACGTGCCGCTGGGTTTCGGCCGATGCAGACTGGCGGACAGTTATCCCAAGTCGGCCGCGACCGGCACAAAGGGCAGCCTCCAATGGAGGAGATTCATGTTGAGAGTACTGGCGTTTACCGATGAAGTAGTCGTTGCCGCGGGCCTTAGACAGATTTTGACCCGCAAGAACGGGTTCAGGCTGGTCGGTGTGTCGGACAGCCCCTCGAACCTTGTCGAGATGGCGCTTTCCCTGAAGCCTGACCTGATGCTGCTCGACTTCACGCCCGAACTGACGTTCGGCGTGCTCTACGAGCTTCGGGAGCGGGCCCCGAACCGGCGGATGGTCCTCTGGGTCCGCAGTATTTCCCCGGAACTCGCGCACCAGGCGGTCGATAACGGCGTGCGCGGCATCGTGCGCAAGACCCTTCCGGAAGAGAACTTGCGGAAGTGTCTCCGCATGGTTGCCGACGGGGGCATGTGGTTTGAGGAGAGCCTGAAAGAAGGGTTCTGGGCGTCGCGCCCCATCAACCTGTCCAGGCGCGAAAGCCAGTTGGTCTCTCTTCTCTCGCAGGGTTTGAAGAACAAGGAGATCGCGACGCTGCTGCTGATCTCCGAGGGGTCCGTCAAAGTGTACCTCTCTCGCCTTTTCCGCAAGTTGGGCGTGAACGACCGTTTCGAGCTCGCACTGTACGGCCTGCGGAACCTGCCACATGCAGAGGCCGCGTTCGACACCAAGCCCCGCACGCCTGGAGACGCCGCCGGCTCAAGAAAAGATGTGAACCGCTCGGAATGGCTTCGTTCGCTCGTTCTAAACCGGCCTTCGGATCGCGTGCGTGCCTAGCCCGCGTGAAGCACCATAATCTGTCACGCCACGGGAAGTGAGACCGTGCGGCTGCCCCCACCTAAAGGCTGAGCCTCGGGGGTTACACTGATTCCGAATTGGGGAACCCCTATGCTTGACCACCTCGATACGTTGATCGCTTTCGCCGTCGTGATGACCGTTGTCAGCCTGATGATCACGCTACTCGTGCAAATGGTGTCCGCAATTTTGGGACTTCGCGGGAGCAACCTGAAGTGGGGCCTGGAGGAACTCCTGCGAACCATCAGTCCCAGTACCGCCACTCACGCCACGGCGCTATCGGAGCGGGTGCTCACTCACCCGTTGATCTCAGATTCGACGGTCCCGCAGTCGGCGCTTCTCCGGCGGGTCCCCGGGCTCGCAGAGCGTTGGAGACTGGCGACGGCGGTCCATGAGGAGGAGGTACTCGGCGTGCTCGCGCGAATCGCCGAGGAAAGCAGCGCTCTCCGTGACGCGGCCGGCGCCGTCGTCGCCAGGGCCGACGATCTGAAAAGGTGGTTCTCGTCCGCCATGGACCGCACCGCCCAGCGCTTCGCCGTGCGCATGCGCGTGTGGACGGTGATCGCTTCAATCGCCGTTGCCTTCGGCCTTCAGCTCAACGCGATCCGGTTGCTGAATCGGCTCTCCTCCGACTCCGATCTTCGGACGCGCCTCGTTGCCAGCGCTGAGGTGGTGGCCACCCAGGCCGGTCAGATCCTTGGTCCGGAAGGTAGCGCTGTCCCCGCCGTCTACTCGGAGGCCGTGCACGAGTTGAAGCAAGGACTGCCCGAAGCGGGACTCTGGCCGGAGCCGCCGGAGTTTGCTACACGAGCCGACGCAGAGGCGTGGATCGCAGCTCACACAGCCGGTGACTCGGATCGGGTGATCGGCCGAGATCGTGAGCTCGTGCAGGCGAAGCTCTCTCGTGCAATCGACCGGCTCAGCGATCAGGCCACTACCCTTCGCTCAGAAGTGAGCCGCTCGGGACTGCGCCTGATCCCTGACCCATACCCGGACCTGGGCGCGTTCCTCTGGTCGATGTGCCCAGTCAACCGCCAGTTCTGGGGAATCCTGGTCACAGTCGGCCTTCTGAGTCTGGGCGCACCCTTCTGGTACAACGCGCTCAAGACGGTCGCTACTCTGCGGCCGATTCTGGCGACGCGGCAGGAAGAGAGGCGGAGTTAGACGAACCCGCTAAGATAGCGGGATGCCGCATTTCTCGGTCCTCCAGTTGGTGCTCGGCACCGTGTGTGCGTTCTTCGTCGGTGTCGCCAAGACCGGCGTCCCGGGACTCGGCATTCTGGTCGTTCCTCTGATGGTGCTGGCGGTTGGGGATGCCCGGCAGTCCGCCGGATGGCTGCTGCCGGTGCTGTGCACGGCCGATGTCTTTGCGGTGATCTACTGGAGGCGCCATGCGGCAGCCTGGCGGCTATTTTCGCTCGCCCCCTGGGTGCTCGGCGGAATGGCGATGGGTGCGGTGGCGCTCGGACTTGGCGAGCGGGTGCTGAGAACCCTGGTGGCCGCCATCGTACTGGCCATGCTCGGCGTCTACCTGAGGCGGCGCGCGCAGCCGGAAAACTCGCACATCCCGGCTCACCCGGTTCCTTACGGTGTCACCGCCGGTTTCGCCACTACGGTAGCCAACGCCGCCAGTCCGGTGATGAACCTCTACCTTCTTAGCAAGCGGCTGCCCAAGGAGGAGTTCATCGCCACGGGCGCGTGGTTCTTCTTCGTGATCAACCTCGCCAAGGTGCCCATTTACGCGTGGCACGGGCTGTTCAGCACGCAGTCGCTGGCGTTCAATGCGCTGATGGTTCCGGCGGTGGTCGCGGGCGCGGTGACCGGACGCCGCCTCGTGGACCACATTCCGCAGCGGCTGTTCGAGATCCTTGTCGTGGCGCTGACGGCGGTTTCGACGCTGCTCCTGTTCCGCTGAGTGTGCCGCGCGCCAATGCGGCTCGCCTGGGACGCTACTTCTTGTCCAGCGCGCGGAACCTGACGCCGCGGGCGCGCAGCCGGTCCTCCTGAACGCGCATGCGAGTGAGGAATGACGTGTAATCCTTGCGCGCCTTCGGCGTCCAGACCACCTCGGCAAGCGCCGACATTCGCGGGAACGCCATGTACTCCAGGTAGTCGGCGTTGTTAATGTACTCGGTCCAGAGCTGGCCCTGCGCGCCGAGGACCCGGCGGCCCTCCTCGGCCGTCAACTCCGGCGGAATCGGTTCAAACTCATACACCTTGTCGAGCGGCAGGAAACCGCCGAGTGCCAGCGGCTCTCCGGTTTTCGCCTGGTAGTAGTCGAAGTAAGTATAGGTCGTCGGGGCCATCACCACGTCGTGGCCCACTCGCGCGGCGGCGATGCCGCCCTCGATGCCGCGCCACGACATCACGGTCGCGCCCGGAGCCAGCCCGCCCTCGAGGATCTCGTCCCAGCCAACGAGCCGCCGCCCGTTAGCGGTGAGGAACTGGTCCATTCGCCGGATGAAGTAGCTCTGGAGTTCTTCTTCGTTCTTCAGTCCCAGTGCCTTCATGCGGGCCTGCGCCTCGGCGCTGGCCTTCCACTGGTCCTTCGGCACCTCGTCGCCACCGACGTGAATGAACTTGCTCGGAAAGATCGCCATCAACTCCGTGAGGACGTCCTGGAGGAACAGAATCGTGCTTTCGTTTGCATTGAAGACGTTCTTGTTGACACCCCAGGTGGTACGGACCTCAAGTTTCTCGCCGGTGTTGCCGAGCTCCGGGTAGGCGGCGATGGCGGCCTGTGCGTGTCCCGGCATCTCGATTTCAGGCACCACGTTGATGAAACGCTCAGCGGCGTAGGCGACGATTTCCCGGAGATCGGCCTGCGTGTAGTAACCGGCGTGCGGAATCCCGTCGTATTTTGTGCTGTTCCTGTGGTTGCCGACGATCGTCTCTTTGCGGCGCGAGCCGATCTCCGTCAGCTTGGGGTATTTCTTGACCTCCACGCGCCAGCCCTGATCGTCGGTGAAGTGGAACTGAATCGAGTTCATCTTGTGCATGGCCAGCACGTCGATGAACCGGAGCAGCGCCTCTTTCGGCATGAAGTGCCTGCCGACGTCGATGAGCGCGCCACGCCAGCCGAAGCGGGGATAATCCTCGATCCGGACGCACGGCATGCTCCAGGTGACGCCGCTGGAAGCTTTTCCATAAACGGCGGGAGGAAGCAACTGGCGAATCGACTGGGTCCCATAGAAAACGCCGGCGGGTTTCGGGGCGCGAACCGTCACACGCTTAGAGGTGACGTCCAGCCGATAGCCCTCGGCGCCAAGTTTGCCGAGCGAGTCATCGATCCCCAGCACGATGCTGTTGTCCCGCGCATGAGCGGCTTCGGCAATCTTCAGCTTGTAGCCGGTGGCGGCTGCGATGTCGGCCGTGAAGCGCCGGGCAACCGCCGCAGCGGCCTTGTCCGTCACTACCACGGTGTCGGGTTTCAGGATGAACTCTCCTTCCATCCCGGTCACCGTGACCGGCTGCGGAATGATGGAAATCTGCCGGGGCGCCGCCGGCATCCCGGTCAGGACCAATGCGCCAAGCATGGCTGAAAGTCGCAAGGACACGAAAAAAGAAGCCTCCGCGTCGAGTGTATCGAATCGGCGTGTGTCTTTGTGGAAGGGCCATTCGTAGTAAAATGTGCGGCGTATGAAGCTGAGAACCCTGGCGATCCCCTGTGCCGCATTGGCGCTCGTTCTGGCGAACCTGACCGGCTGCGGGACAGCCACGAAGGCCGGGCCTCGTACCGTAAGCGTGGCGCAATCCGGCGCGGCGGACGTTACCGGCTCTGACAACGTGGCCTTGCAGAAAGCCGCGGACATGCTGCGCCCAGGAGACACCCTGTCCATCGGTCCCGGCACGTACACGATGGAAAACAGCGTATTCATTCCTACCGGAATCACGGTACGCGGCACGAAGGGCCAGACCATCTTGCGAAAAGGCAAAGGAGTCCAGAGCGCGCTCGCCGAAGATGGCGACTACGGCGAGTCGCAACTGCTCGTGGCGGAGCCGGAGAAGTTCCGCCCCGGAATGGGGATCACCGTCCTCGACGACCAGCAGAACAGCGGCTGGGACGTCAGCGTCACCGCCGTCAAGGCGGTCGAAGGCAACCTGCTGCGAATCGAACCAATGACGCTCCGCGACTATAGCCTCGAGCCACACCACGCGCGGATCCAAAACACCTTCCCGATCCTCGCCGTGATTGAAGGCGAGAACGTCGTCCTGGAAGACATCATCGTGGATGGGAACAAGGACGAGAATGCCCGGATCGACGGCTGCCGCGGTGGCGCCATCTACCTGTACCGTTCAAAGAACTCCACCGTCCGGAATTGCGTGGCGCGGAATTACAACGGCGACGGCATCTCCTTCCAGATCACCGACGGAATTCAGGTCATCGACTCTGAGGCGTACGGGAATACCGGATTCGGTGTGCATCCCGGGACGGGCAGCCCGCGTGCGACGGTCAAGGGATGCAGGCTTCACCACAACGGGGACATCGGACTTTTCCTGTGCTGGCGCGTCCGGAACGGCGAGTTCTCCGGTAACATCATCGAGGACAACGGACATTACGGCATCTCGATCGGCCACAAGGACACCGACAACGTCTTCACGAACAATACTGTGCGACGAAACGGCGTCTGCGGCGTCTATTTCCGGAACGAGACGGTTAAGAACGCCGGCCACCGGAACACGTTTCGCAACAACCTGATCGCCGACAACGGCACGGTGAAGCAGGGCTACGGCTTCCTGATCGAACCGAAAGCCGGCGACATCGTGATCGAAAACAACCGGATCTCCGACAGCCGCACCGAGGGGCGTGGGCAGCGGTACGCTGTCTACAAGGTGGCTGGCGCAGGGGAAGTGAAGCTGGCGAGTAACACGATCGAGGGACACTTCGCCGCCGAATTCAAAGAAGGCCCCGCAAGCCGGTAACGGTGGGCTGGGCCCGTCGATGAAATCAAAAAACGGAGCCTGACAGCGTCGTCCGAGGCATGATTCCCGCGTGGACGGTGCTGCCTGGCCCCGTTTTTCCTACCCGTGATTTCCTTTGTCTTCTCCACCGCCCGGGCACTTGTGCCCGGGCGGCCGTGGTTCGCTAGCGCTAGAGAAGCGCTACGCTTTCCGCCTGAAGGCCTTTGGGGCCCTTCTTCACGACGAACTCAACCGCGGCGCCCTCGTCGAGCGAGCGATATCCACTCGCCTCGATCGCGGAGAAATGAACAAACACATCTTCTCCGTTCTCTCTCTGAATGAAGCCATAGCCCTTTGCGGCGTTAAACCACTTCACTGTTCCTTTTTCTTTCATCTCAATTCTTCCCCTTGTTCGACATCAGCGACCGCTACTGGCTCTATGCCTTCTTCGTGGTCGGACCCGATAGTCTGCTTCTCCAATTTGCGCTGCGCCCGTCTGGCGGCTTTCTCGCGCTGCTTGTCCTGCCTTGCCAGTTCTTTCTGGCGCTTCTTGTATGTAGTATGCGAACGAGTTCCCATCCACTCTCCTTTCCTCGCCGCAATCAAGCCTCACTCGCGGCGCGTCGTTCGTCTTGAACACGGTTCACCGTGATTCCGGTGGCCGGCCCCACGGACTGTGAGAGGCTGCCCCGTTCCGGGGCCGCCCTGTCAGCCCTTTGGGCCTGGGCTTGCGCGAAGCGGCGGTCGCCTGGGCCTCCGCATGCGCGAGCAGATCGTCATTTCCGAGTTCGTAGCGGCTGGATTCAGGAGCGGTCTCCAGACCCGACATCAGTTTGTGCAGGCACAAGGTCGGCCCGTCCTGCACGGCGATATGATGCTTCCGGAACAGCGCCATATCGGCCACAACAACGAAACGCCGCTTGAGTTTGCCCCCCAGGATGGCGTCGAACCTGTATCGGCGGACGTCTTTAGCCTGGTCGAATCCCATGTAACGGAGATCCAGCGGCGCATCCGGAAGAACCGTCTCCACCAGAACGTGGACAGCCGTCACTTCGGACCACGTCCGGTCGTAATCGAATCGGACTCGCCCCCCTACCGACAGCGTATTAAACTCGCCCCCGATGGCAGGCCCGTGGAACACCACTCGGGACCCATCCTCGGAACGGATAACTCCACTGCGAGTTGTGGGCTCCAGTTCAACGATCGTTCCCGTCACAGCCCTTTTCTCCCGTCGGGTGAGAAGGTCCCGATGTCCCCGTGCGACACAACCAGCCACAAGTGTGGAACTCTGTCGCTGCCGGAATCGAGATTGCCCGCAGAGATGTTTTTCACGCGGTCTCCCTTCGGATTGAAAGCGGCTTTACGAGCCGAAACGTATCTCGGCCAAGCTAGGCTGGACGATCAATCGTACTTTAAGTCTACCAGATGCCGGCTGTGCGGCGCGCTGATGGCCACGCGAAAAGAAGCCGGAAATCGGCCTGATCTATCTGCGCGTGAAAAGACCTGGAAGTATTGATACGGCAAGAACGAGTGTGTCTTGACGAGGCTGAAGCCGGCGGCCTTGAATTCGGCGACGACCTCGCCCTCGGACAACTTCATGCTGACCGGAGGGCCGACCGGCAGCGGCTTCTTGAAAAAATCGATGTTCACAATGCGACCGCCGGGCTTCAGGGCGCGTGCAAGCTTCTGGTAATAGGCGGGGCGATTCTCGATGTGGTGGAGCACGTTGCAGAAGAAGATGACGTCGACCGACGCCTCCGGCAGCTTCGGATCGTCGGGGGTTGCAAGAATTGCCTCCAGGTTTGGCGGCGCGCCCTCCGCAGCGGTCTTAAGCAGCTTGTCATCAATGTCGACCGCGTAGGCCTTCGCCACGTAAGGCGCGAACCGGCGGGTGAAGTAGCCTGTCCCGGCCCCAATGTCGGCAACTGACTCGCCCGGCTTGAATCCTAGCGCTCTTACCACCTCATCCGGCCTTTGCCACGCCTCGCGCGACGGCGCGTTCAAAACCTTCGCGTACTCCTCGGACGAGTGAGGCGGGTGGTGTTGATCGGCCACCTGCGGCCGGGCCATCGCGCACAGTACCGCGCAGAAAACCAGCGCCACACCGCCGCAGACAGCGTTACCGGGTTCGATCGGCCAGCTCACTGTGTTTCTTCCCAAAGATAAAATACACGGCCAGCCCGATGACGAGCCAGACAAAGAACCGTACCCAGGTCTCGAGCGGCAGGCTAAGCATTAGCACGAAACAGCTCACGATCGACAACATCGGCAACCAGGGCACCAGCGGCACCCGAAAGCTGCGCGGGCGTTCTGGTTGGCGGCGGCGCAGCACGATCACGCCCGCCGATACGAGCACGAAGGCGAACAGGGTACCGATGTTCGCCAGGTCGGCGAACGTGCCGATGTCCCAGATGCCCGCTGGAAGTCCCACGGCAAGTCCGGCGACCCACGTGCTGATGTGCGGCGTCTGGTGAACCGGATGCACCCTCGAAAACGCGGGCGGCAACAGCCCGTCACGGGACATGGCGAACCAAACCCGCGCCTGTCCGTACTGGAAGACGAGCAACGAAGACACCATCCCCATCAGCGCGCCGACACTGACCCAACGCCGGATGTTCTCGAAGCCGATCGCCTTGAGCGCGTTGGCCACCGGAGCCGCGTTAGCGAGCGTCTTGTAGTCGGCGATACCGGTAAGCACGAGCGCTACCGCGGCGTAGAGCAGCGTGCAAACGATCAGTGTGGCGATGATGCCGAACGGCAGGTCGCGCTGCGGTCTCTTGCACTCTTCAGCCGCGGTGGAGACCGAATCGAAGCCGATATAGGTGAAAAAGACGATGGCAGCGCCCGTCATCACGCCCTGAAACCCATTTGGCATGAACGGCCGCCAGTTCCCGGGCTCGATGGCGCGGGCCGCGCCGATCACGAAAACCAAGATCGCGCCCACCTTCACCAGCACCATGATGTTGTTCGCCCCGGCGCTTTCTCGCACCCCGCGCACCAGGATCCAGGTGAGCGCCAGCAGCACCAACAGTGCCGGAAGGTTAAACCAGCTTCCAGTGAACTGCCCGCCCGAAATCATCGGAGCGGAGAGCTGTTTGGGCAACTGAAAGCCGAGCATGCTTTCGAGGAAGTCGTTGAGATAGGCCGAAAAGCCCACGGCTACGGCCATGTTGGAGACTGCGTATTCGAGGATGAGGTCCCAGCCGATCACCCAGGCGAAGATCTCGCCAAGCGTCGCATAAGAGTAGGTGTACGCACTGCCGGCGATGGGGATCATGGAGGCCAGTTCCGCGTAGCAGAGCGCCGCGAAACTGCATGCTAGCGCGGTCAGGATGAATGACAGCGTGATGGCGGGCCCCGCCCCGGGACGGCCGATTGTGGACACGGCGTCCGGACCGTGGATCAGCAAGTCGAGGACGGGCGCGTGGAGGACGGAGCGGAACGCAAGCGTTTCTCCCGCCGCCGCCGTGCCCGTCAGGATGAAAATACCCGAGCCAATCACCGCACCGATCCCCAGAGCGGTGAGGCTCCACGGACCGAGCGTTCGCCGGAGCCGTCTGCCCTCCTGCTCGGAGGAAGCGATCAGAGCCTCGATGCTCTTGGTGCGGAGAAGCTGGCCCATGACTTGGAAAGCGGGAAGCGGACCGACCCGCCTCCCGCCGCCGCTTATCTCTTGCGCTGGCCCTTGACCATCTTCGCGACCTTTCGCTTCGTCGAGCCGCGGGCCACGCCCGAGGCGCGCTTCGGCTTTGGTGCAGCCTTCTTCCGGGCCGTGCGCTTCAGTTTCTTCCGTTCCAGCTTGTCGGTGACTTTTTTCGTGTTCATTCGTCCGTTTTCAATCCAGCGTATTTCGCAACAAGTTTCTTGAGTCCGTATCCCGGGAAATTGACTGTGATTTTGGCGTCGTCGCCGTCGCCTTCCCTTCGCACTACGGTGCCTTTGCCGTACTTTGGGTGCGTGATCGTAGAACCCGCCCGCATCCCGGCTTTCCACGCAGACGCGCTGCCCGCTGCCCGGGCCTTCGCCGGAACAGCCGGTTTCGGTTCCTGCCGCCGGTCGGGCGCCTCGGTCTGGGCCTCACTCCGGGAAGCAAAGAACTGCCGGATGTGCTCCACGGAATTATATGTTTTTCCAGTATACGCCGTCCGCTGTACGCTTTCGCGAACAACCCGCTGTTCGAGAAACAGGTCAAGTTGTGGGATGTCGCCGCGCCGTCCCAGATTCTCCAGAAGCTCCGGCGGCACTTCCGCGAGGAAACGCGAGGCCGTCCCCTGTTGAAGCTGGCCTCCGCCGTAGCGGCGGCGGTGCCGGGCGCAGGTCAGGAACAGGCGCTTCCGGGCGCGGGTCATGCCGACGTAGCAGAGCCGGCGCTCTTCCTCGAGCATCGACGGGAAATTCACCGACCGGCTATGGGGGAAAAGTCCTTCCTCCATTCCCGCGATAAAGACGGAGGGGAACTCGAGCCCTTTGGCGTTGTGGAGCGTCAACAGCAGAACCGGCGCGCGGGCATCGAGTTCGTCCACCTCGGCGACGAGCGCGGCATGATCCAGAAACTCGGCGACCGTTTCACCGCGTTCTGCCGCTTCGGCGGCGGCATTGAGTAGCTCGTTCAAGTTCTCGAGCCGGGTGTCGGAATCAGGGGACTCGTCCCTCTTGAGCGTCTGCCGGTAGCCGGTACGTTCGAGAACCATCTCGAGGACCCTGTGAATCGGCTCGCCTTCCGCCGCCCGCCTTAGATCTTCGATGAGCGCGCGGAAACCAGACAAGGCGGCTTCAGCACGGGTGGGGAACAGCTTTTCATCCAGCATCCGGCCGATCGCCTGCCAAAAGCTGATTTTCTGCCCCACCGCGTAGCGTTCGATCTGGTCGGTGGTAGTGCGGCCGATTCCGCGCGCCGGCGTGTTGATGATGCGCAGAAGGCTGACCGAGTCATAGGGAGAGAGAATCACCTTCAGGTAGGCCAGGGCGTCTTTGATCTCCGCCCGGTGATAGAAACTCAGCCCGCCCACTACAAGATACTTGAGCCCATAGCGCCGCAACGCCTCTTCGATCTGCCGCGATTGCGAGTTGGTCCGGTAGAGGATTGCGACCCGATCGGAAGGTTCCTGCGCGAGGATGCGCCGTGCGCGGTCGGCGATGAAGAGCGCCTCCTGTTCGCCGTCCTCGGCCTGGTAGAAGCCGATCAGATCGCCCTGTTCCCCGTCGGTCCAGAGCGATTTCCCCTTCCGCTGCTCGTTGTGCGAGACGACAGCGCCGGCCGCCGCGAGGATGTGTTTTGTCGACCGATAGTTCTGTTCGAGGCGAATCACGCGGGCGTCCGGAAAATCACGTTCGAAGTCGAGAATGTTCCTTATGTCCGCGCCCCTCCAGCCATAGATCGACTGGTCTTCGTCGCCGACGACGCACACGTTCTGGCGGACGGCTGTGAGCAGCCGGATCAGGTCGTATTGGCTCCGGTTGGTGTCCTGGTACTCATCGATCAGCACATGCTGGAAGCGCTCATTGTAGTCGCGCAAGGTTTCCACGTCGTAGTTGAGCAGGCGGACCGCTTCCAGAAGAAGGTCGTCGAAATCGAGCGCGTTGGCCTGCCGGAGCCGGCCTTCGTATTCCGCGAAAACGGACGCGAGTTTCTGGAGTTTCGGATCGGGCTTTTTGTAGAGGTCTTCGGCGGTTTCCTGGTGGTTCTTGGCGTAGCTGATTCTCGACAGGGCGGCGCGGTACTGCATGAACTCCTCGTCGAGGCCAAACTGACGGAACACTGACTTAACGACGGCAAGTTGCTCATCCTCGTCGTAGATGGTGAAACGCGAGTTGAAACCAGGACGCAGGTCCGCCAGGCGGGCGCCGTCGCGCCGCAGCATTCGGACAGAGAAGGAGTGAAACGTCGAGATCAGGGGCGCGGTCCAATAACCGAGACCGCCGATCAGCGACAAAACGCGCTCCCGCATCTCGTCAGCGGCCTTGTTCGTAAAAGTCACCGCCAGGATCGCCTCCGGCGGCACGCGATGAGCGGCGATCAGGTAAGCAATCCGATGCGTGATGACCCTGGTTTTTCCGCTTCCGGCGCCGGCAAGGATGAGCAGCGGTCCGTCAGAGTGACAGACAGCCTCCCGCTGGCGTGGATTGAGCCCTTCGAGGAAATCCATCGAACTGAGAAATGAGGACGATTGCCGATTTTACCACGCAGGCGGTGGTCACCGCTGAAGCCTGCAAGTAGTGTAAGTGTATACACCTACAAATGTTCCGTGGCGATCCCCGCAAGATACCTATCGCCAATACATCGGGAGGGTCTTGCGAGTCTTATGGTACTCCTAGTACATCTATACCATGGCTGCGAAGAAAGCCCCCTCCCACGCCCAAACGGCCAGACCACACGCTGTGCAGGAAAAGCTGGAGTCCCTCTATTTGAGGCTGCGTCTCGTTGAGA
>JAEHDI010001349.1 GCA_016880505.1 Bryobacterales bacterium
CGCACGGAATGCCCCATGCATCCGCCACCTGTTTGAGATACTCCGCGGTCCGAGTCTCGTTGCCCGGCGGGTTGGTTGTGTCCCGCCGGATCAACTCGATCAAGTATCCGCGGGCGCGCTCCGTGGGAGACGTCTCGGCGGCCAGCGCATGAGGCGCGAAAAACAGCAGGGCGAGACACAAAGTCCGCATTGCGTGAAATGGTAGCAAATCGCGAAATCTCCGTATGCGCCGGCAGACCAATGATATGATGGCGGGAATTTGTGAGCCGAGAAAAATCCACTTGGATCTGGAAGGCGATTGTGCCAGTGGCGCTCTACGCCTTGGTTGTGTGGGCCATCCCGCGGCCCGAAGCGCTAAAACCGGAAAGCTGGCGGCTCGTCGGCATCTTTCTGGCGACCATCGCGGGTTTGATCCTCCAGCCGATCCCCGGCGGAGCGCTCGTCCTGCTCGCCGTTACGCTCGCCTCGATTCTCGGCGGTCTCACCATCCAGGACGCGCTCGCCGGGTACGGGGACCCCACCGTCTGGCTCGTGATGGCGGCATTCTTCATCTCGCGGGCGCTCATCAAGACCGGAATGGCGCGGCGCCTCGCGCTCTTCTTCGTGAGACTCTTCGGCAAAACCTCGCTCGGCGTCTGCTACGCCCTTTCGCTTTCGGACATGACGCTGGCGTCGATCATCCCTTCCAACGCCGCGCGCTCCGGCGGCGTCATTCTGCCGATCCTGCGCTCCATCGCCGAAGTGTACGGTTCTCGCCCTGGGGCCACTGCCGCGCTCCTCGGTTCCTTTCTGATGACCGCCGTCTACCAGAGCATCTGCGTCACTGCGGCGATGTTCTTCACCGGCCAGGCAAGCAATCCGCTGGCGGCCCAGATCGCCACCAACACGTTCCATTTCCCGGTGACCTGGACGAGTTGGTTCGTGGCCGGGATCGTGCCGGGGCTCGTCTCGCTAGCTCTCGTTCCGCTGGTCGTTTTTTGTCTGAATCCCCCTGAGATCAAGCGGACGCCGGAAGCTGCCGCCTTCGCGGCCAAGGAATTGGCGGCCATGGGCCCGATGAGCGGAGGCGAAAAACTGGTCGCCGCCGTCTTCGTGACCGTGTGCGGGCTCTGGGTCACCTCCGGCCTGCACAAGATCGATATCACCGTGACGGCGCTGCTGGGGAGCTCGGCCCTTCTGTTCTCGGGCGTGCTGAGTTGGGAGGACGTCAAGAGCGAAAAGGCCGCCTGGGACATTTTCATCTGGTACGGCGGCTTACTGCGGCTGGGCAAAGCGCTCGGCGACGCTGGCGCGACAACTGAGTTCGCCAAAGCCGTCGGCTCTGTCCTCGCGGGCGCCAACCCGGTTCTTCTTTTCGCCGCGGCCCTGCTCATCTACTTCTATGCCCATTACGGCTTCGCCAGCATCACCGCCCACATCCTGGCCATGTACCCGGCCTTTCTCGCAGTGCTGGTCGCAAAGGGAGCGCCGATCGGCCTGGTCGTCTTTGCCTTCGCCTGCTTCACCAACCTCTCCGCCGGCCTCACCAACTACGGAACCACGCCGTCCCCGATGTTCTTCGCGCACGAATACGTGTCGCTGAAAAAGTGGTGGTTGGTTGGGTTTGTGACGTCGCTCGTGAACCTGGCGGTCTGGTCGACCGTCGGTTTCGCCTGGTGGAAACTGATCGGGATCTGGTAGGCGCCGCTACCTCGCCGCTGCTTCGAGTTCCAACCGCCGCTGCCGTTGCCAGCGCGCGCGTCCCTGGTGCTCGTGCCACAGCGTGGAGATCGCCGCCCAATAATATCCGGCGACGAAGATCAGCAGGAACGGCAGCGCGAGGAAGTTGTAGCTCTCGATGGCGAAGTACACCATGTACAGGAAGTACGTGCCGACCGCCATCTCGATATACGGCAGCCATCCGCTCCTGCTGCGGTAAGTCGTGTCCGCCACACGCACGCGATCGCCGGCGAGGGCGTACTTGGCTGTCCGGACAAAGCTGCTCTGGATGCCGAACAGCGCTTCCAGCACCGCCCGGGTGTTGATCACCGCCAGCGCCACGCCGACGGCGAGCAGAGCCGGCAGCATGAAGATCGACCGTTTCCACGACATCGGGCTCAGCTCCCGCTGGGCCAGCAGATAGAACGCCACAATCGACCAGAAGCAGGCAATCATCAGCGGCAGGTCGATCACCAGCATCTGGAACCAGCCGATGTAAAACCGGACGATCATCACCGGCAGCATCAGCGCGGAGGCGATAATCATCAGCGGATACGACAGATTCGGCGTCAGGTGGAAGAACGCTTCGATCTTCTCCCGGACCGGAATCGGCGCCCGCAGGATCGACGGCAGCAGCTTCTTCGATACCTGCGTCAACCCCTTCGCCCAGCGCGACTGCTGCACCTGGAACGCGTGCATTTCCACCGGCAGCTCCGACGGGCAGTCGAGAGCCGGAAGGTATACGAACCGCCAGCCTTTCAGTTGCGCGCGGTAGCTCAGGTCGCAATCCTCGGTGAGCGTGTCGTGCTGCCAGCCGCCGGCGTCCTCGATCATCTTCTTCCGCAGTATGCCGGCGGTGCCGTTGAAATTGAAGAACAGCCCGCGCGAGCACCTTGCCGTGTGCTCGAGGATAAAGTGCCCATCAAGCAGCATGGCCTGGACTTCCGTCAGCACGTTGTAGTCGCGGTTCAGGTAGCTCCACCGTGTCTGCACGACGCCCACGTCCGGCTCGGCGAAGAAATGCACCGTCCGCATCAGGAAGTCCGTCGGCGGCACGAAGTCGGCGTCGAAGATCGCGATCAGTTCGCCGGTGGCGGTCTGCATCCCCGCCTGGAGCGCGCCCGCCTTGAAGCCTTCGCGGTTCGTGCGGTGATGGTACTCGATCGGATGCCCGAGCGCCCTGTATTGTTCGACGAGCGCCTCGGTGAACGGATGCGTGTCGTCCGTCGAGTCGTCCAGCACCTGAATCTGGAGCAGTTGCTTCGGGTAGTCGACCTTGACGATCTCCTCGATCAGCCGCTCGATCACGTATCGCTCGTTGAAGATCGGAAGCTGGATGGTGACCGGCGGGAGTTTCTCAAACCGCCTGGTGGGTTCCTGGACCA
>JAEHDI010000179.1 GCA_016880505.1 Bryobacterales bacterium
CTTTGACCATCAAGCCCGGCGAGCGCACAAAGGTGCGGCTCAGCTACGAGTACCTCAACGACGGGCGGACTGTGGATCGCGGCATTCCGTCATTTCAAGGGAGGCCGTCCGACGCCAACCGCTCCACTTTCTTCGGCGACCCAAAGCGCAACTATGCGACCGCCGGCGTGAACCTCGGCTCGGCGATGGTCGAGTACCAGGCCGGGCTGTTCAACATCCGCAACAGCACGTTTCTGGGCGACTACGACAAGTTCTATCAGAACCTCGTGCCCGGGGCGGTGGATGCGACGCAGACTCTTGTAAACCTCTCGGGTTATAACAACGCGACGGCGCGGCGGAATCTGTTCAACCAAACCGATGCGACGGGCGTGGTCGCGACCGGCCAGTTCCGCCACACGTTGCTCATCGGTAGCGAGTTCGGCCGGCAGCACACCCAAAATTTCCGGAACACCGCCTATTTCTACGACACCGCGACATCGACCATAGTGCCGTTCGGCAATCCTCGCTTCACTGGCCCGGTCACATTCCGCCAAGCTGCATCGGACGCAGACAACATTGCGACCAACCTTATAGCCGCAGTCTACGTGCAGGACCAGGTCGAGCTGACCCGGCACCTACAGGTGGTCGGGGGTATTCGCTATGACCGCTTCACCATCGACTTTCACAACAACCGGAACGGGGAGAACCTGGGCCGGCAGGACAATATGTTGTCGCCACGCGCCGGCCTTGTACTCAAACCGATCGCACCGCTCTCCTTGTACACGAGCTACAGCGTGGCGTACCTGCCGAGTTCGGGTGACCAGTTCTCGTCATTGACCGTGACCACGCGGACGCTCAAGCCGGAGAAGTTCAACAACTATGAGGTAGGCGCCAAGTGGGACGTTTCCCGGACACTGTCCTTCACAACGGCCGTTTACCGCCTGGATCGCACGAATACAATGGCGCGCGACCCTAACAACCCGGCCATCACGGTGCAGACCGGGAGCCAGCGCACAAATGGGTACGAACTGGGCGTTAATGGCAGCGTGACGAAACGTTGGGCTCTAGTGGGCGGCTACGCGTACCAGGATGCATTTGTGACAAGCGCTACCAGGGCTGCGGCGCGTGATGCGCAGGTGGCGCTGGTTCCACATCGTACGTTGTCGCTATGGAACAACTATCGTGTGTCGCCTCGCCTGCACATGGGGCTAGGAGTCATCCACCAGGGCGAAATGTACGCGGGTATCGACAACACCGTGCGGCTGCCGCAGTTCAACCGCGCCGACCTCGCGGCTTACTACTCACTCACCGAGATAGTACACGTGCAAGCCAACATAGAGAATCTGTTCGACCGCACCTATTACGCAACGGCGAACAGTAACAACAACATCATGCCGGGCTATGCGCGCGCGTTGCGTGTCGGCCTCGTGGCCCGATTCTAGCCGCTACAGCAGTTCAGAGGTACTAAAAAAGAAGCGGAGTTCAGTTTCCGCCGTCGCGGGGGCGTCGGATCCGTGGATGCAGTTACGTTCGATGTTGGCGGCGAAGCGCTTGCGGACCGTCCCATCGGCGGCGTTGGCCGGGTTCGTGGCGCCCATCACCTCCCGAAGCTTCACGATCGCGTCTTCGCGCTCGAGGGCCAGTACGATCACCGGACCTTCGGTCATGAAGCTCACTAGGTTCGGGAAGAACGGTCTCTCCCGGTGTACGGCGTAAAAGCCCTCGGCCTGCTGCTTCCGCAGGCGCACCATCCGCATTCCAAGGATGCGGAACCCGGCCTTTTCGATCATGGCGAGAATCTCGCCCGACTGCCCGGCCGCGACAGCATCGGGCTTAATAATGGATAACGTGCGTTCGATCTGACTCATAAGCGACTTTTTACTTTTTCTCCAATCTCAGCGGGCGAGGCGCACACGGTGATGCCGGCGGCCTGCATGGCGGCAATCTTGTCAGAGGCTTTGCCCGCGCCGCCCGAAATGATTGCGCCCGCGTGCCCCATCCGGCGCCCGGGAGGGGCCGTCTGACCGGCGACGAAGCCCACGACGGGTTTCTTGACGTGCTCCTTGATGTAAGCCGCGGCCATCTCCTCGGCGTTCCCTCCGATTTCGCCGATCATCACAATTGCGTGCGTGCCAGGATCTTCGTTGAACAGCCGGATGGCATCGATGAAGTTGGTCCCGATGATGGGGTCGCCACCAATACCGATACACGTAGACTGTCCGATGCCGAGCAGGGTCAACTGGTGGACCGCCTCGTAGGTCAGGGTGCCCGAGCGGGAAACGACGCCGACCTGGCCCAGTCGGTGGATGTGGCCGGGCATGATGCCGATCTTGCACATGCCGGGCGAGATGATCCCGGGACAGTTGGGACCGATGAGGCGCGTGGAACGGCCCTGAAGGAAGTCCCAAGCCTTCACCATGTCGAGAGTAGGAATGCCTTCGGTGATGCAGACTACGACCGACAGACCGGCATCCGCCGCCTCCATAATGGCGTCGGCGGCGAAGGCGGGCGGCACGAATATCGCCGACGCATCGGCGCCAGTCGCCAGGACTGCCTCGCGGACGGTGTTGAACACGGGGAGATCGAGATGGGTCGAACCGCCTTTACCAGGCACAACGCCCCCGACGACGTGCGTGCCGTACGCAATGCACTGCTGGGCGTGGAACGTCGCCTCACGGCCGGTGAAGCCCTGGATCAGCACGCGGGTGTTTTCGTTAATCAGGACGCTCATTGTGCCAGCCTCACCACTTTCTCGGCTGCGTCGCGCATGCCGTCGGCGACCGCGAAATTCAGTCCGGACTCGGTCAGAATCCGCTTGCCTTCCTGAACATTGGTGCCCTCCATGCGAACGACGACGGGAACCTGAACTTGCAGTTCCCGCGCCGCAGCGACGACGCCGGTGGCCAGCGTGTCGCACCGCAGGATTCCGCCGAAGATGTTGATGAGCACGGCCTTGACATTGCGGTCGGAGAGGAGGATCCGGAAGGCGTTCTTGATCTGATCGGAGTTGGCGCCGCCGCCGACGTCGAGGAAGTTCGCCGGGCTGCCGCCCGCGTACTTGATGATGTCCATAGTCGCCATCGCAAGGCCCGCGCCGTTGACCATGCAGCCGACGGTCCCATCTAGCTTTATGTAATTCAACCCGTATCGCGAAGCTTCGACCTCGAGCGGATCCTCCTCGTTGAGGTCGCGCAATTCCAGCAGATCCTTGTGCCGGTACAACGCGTTATCGTCGAGGTTGATCTTGGCGTCGAGCGCGTAGACCTTGCCATCCGTGGTGAGGATGAACGGGTTAATTTCGGCTAACGAGGCGTCCACGGCGGCATAGGCTCTGGCCAGCGCCGTCATCGCAGCAACCGCGCCACCGACCGCAACGGCCGGAAGGCCCATACCAAAGGCGAGTTTGCGCGCCTGGAACGGGGTCAGGCCCAGGCCGGACTCGATGGTTTCCTTCAGAATCAGCTCCGGGCTTTTGGCTGCTATTTCTTCGATGTCGACGCCGCCCGCCGCCGAAGCCATGAACACAGGTTTGCCCTGAACGCGGTCGAGCACGATGCCAAGGTAGAGTTCACGCTCAATCGGAAGGGTCTCCTCGATCAGGACCCGCTGCACGATGCGTCCCTCGGGGCCGGTCTGGTGGGTGACGAGCTTCATGCCGAGCATGTTCTTGGCGATCTCCGCCGCCTCGTCCACATCTTTGGCGATCTTGACTCCACCGCCCTTGCCGCGTCCACCGGCGTGGATTTGCGCCTTGACGACGACACTGCCGCCCATTGTCTTAGCGGCGCCGGCGGCTTCTTCCGGAGAGTAGACAACCTCCCCCCGCGGCACAGGGACGCCGTGCTGGGCCAAGATACCCTTGGCCTGATACTCATGAATTTTCATTGGAAAGCACCTGTGCTAGGATTTTGAAGAAACCCAAAACCTCCACTATAACATGACGTTACTGACATACCTGGACCGCTTGATGGCCCGGGAAGACCTGTCCGCTCATGACGCCGAAGAGGCGATGTCGACCATCCTCGGCGGTGAAGCCACGACGCCGCAGATCGCGGCCTTTCTGGTCGCGCTCCGGATGAAGGGTGAAACCGCGCAAGAGATGCTGGGCTTCGCGCGCGCCATGAGAGCCAAGGCGGCGCACGTGGATGTGCGCCTCAGCGGGGAGCTACTGGTAGATACGTGCGGCACAGGCGGAGACCGCTCCGGAACCTTTAATATTTCCACCATTTCCGCATTCGTGGCCGCGGGTGCGGGGGCGCGCGTCGCCAAACACGGCAACCGTTCGATCTCCAGCCGCTGCGGCAGCGCAGACGTGATGGAGGGACTTGGAGTAAGGATCGCGC
>JAEHDI010000180.1 GCA_016880505.1 Bryobacterales bacterium
AAGATACGTCGCCCGGGCGTTAGGAGCCTAGCCATGGCAGTCACTTTGTTGCTTCCGGCAAGGGAGCAGCAGTTCATTGTAGAGAAACGGCAAGATTTGGGCACGGCCTTAATTTTCTCCGAGTGCACCACCGTCCGCGTCGATCCCTCCTCCACTAAATCGCCTTTAACAGTATGTCTTGCAGTTTCATCCGGACGGATCACATGTTAACGACACCGTTCCCCCACCCCTTGACACATCCCTCCGATTCAAGATACCCTTAGCCAGAATCGCTTTTGAATTTGGGGGTTAACTTAACAATGGTAAAAAAGCTTCTGTTGAGCCTCGCCTTGGCTGTGCCTTTATTGGCGCAGACCGGCAACGGCGTCGTTTCAGGCACCGTGCTCGACGCATCGAGAGCAGCCATCCCATCCGCCAAGATCACTCTGACCCAAACGGAGACGGGGGTGACGCGAAACTCGGAAACGTCGGCCGTCGGCATCTATTATTTCGGCTCGGTACCGATAGGGCCATACAAACTGGAAGTTGAAGCGGCCGGTTTCAAGAAATGGTCCGGCACGCTTCGAGTAGATGCGGGTCAGCGCGTAGTGATTGATCCGCAGATGGAAGTCGGAGCGGTAGAAGCCGTCGTGGAGGTCACCGGCGCAGCGCCGGTCATCTCGACTGAGGGTATGGAAATCGGTGACATCAAGGACGCGCAGCGCATCCAGCAGTTGCCTCTCAACGGGCGGCTGGTCGCTAACCTGTTTGACCTGACGCCCGGCGTCGAAGGCGGCGCCAATCCGCGCGTCAACGGTATGAAGGTCGGCTCCGCCGACATGCTGCTCGACGGCATCTCTTTTATGGATCGATACGGCGGTGGCCTGCGTCCTGTTCAGCCCGGGCTGGACACGATTCAGGAGTTTCGTATCGAGACAACCGGCTCGAGCGCGCAATATTCCCGCCCGGCGACGATGACGCTAGTGACCAAAAGCGGCACCAACGAGATCCACGGCAGCGCGTTTTGGACGCACCGCAACAATTTTGCCGGCCTGCGAGCACGGCAGCGACAGGACCGCTTTACGACACCGCCTCAGTATATCCGCAACGAATTCGGACTCTCCGGAGGTGGCCCGCTCATTAAGAACAAGACCTTCTGGTTCGCCGCTTATGAAGGACAGAGAGAGCGGCAGGCCTCATTCGCCCGTGCTCAGGCCCCCACGGACAACATCTGGGGCGGCGATTTCAGCGGAATGGTCGATTTTGACAACGTGCCGATCACCATTTACGATCCGCTGACGACTGCCGCTGATGGAACGCGAACTCCGTTTGACGGCAACCGCATACCAGCGAATCGCATCGCGCCAATCGCGGCTACGATGAAGAGCATCTCGGCCGCGCCCAACATACCCGGCAACCCCTGGCTCGAGCCAACCTTCCAGACGTACTATCCCGTCACCGCCGACATCACAACGTATACCCTCAAAGGCGACCATGTGTTTTCTGAGCGCGACAATCTCTCGGCCAGGTACACGGACTCACACCGGCCTTTCGCACGGTACGGCGGCCGGTACGGATATCCGATTCCGGGATCGACCAACGCCGGCGGCACAGGCGCCCAGGACACGACCATCCGTTCGGCTATGGCGCGGTGGAACCACGTGTTTTCGCCGACCTTGTTGAACGAATTTCAGGCTTCGGCCAATCGCGCGAAGAACCACACGGGCACGCTGGCTGACAGCACTCCGTGGGCGGATACGCTCGGCTTCCCGAACCCATTCGGTACCACCGGCTGGCCGACCATCTACTCAGAGAGCCCCTTCTTCTACTATGGCGGCTGGGATGCCGATAACCCGCAGGACCAGAACCTGACGGCGTACCAGCTCGAAAACAACGTTACCTGGATCAAGAGTACCCACACCGTGAAGTTTGGCTTTAAGGGTCGGCAGGAATACAATAACGCGCGCGAGTTGCAGCAGTCTCAGGGATCGCATTATTTCGGTGGCGACTGGACCGCCTTGTATGATCCCGCTGAGCAGCAGCGCACATCTTTCACTGGTTCCGGCTTCGCCAATATGCTGTTGGGGCTTCCCACGTATCTTTCCAACCAGTATAACCGCGGCTACTTCTACTTCCAGCAGAAGGAAATTGGCTTTTACGTACAGGACAGCTGGAAGGTGAGTCAGCGCCTGACGCTTGATCTCGGTCTCCGGTGGGACAAGTGGACGGTTTACAAGGAAAAGTATAACCGTCTGGTAAACCTCGACATCAACGACTACATCGGCAAGATGGAAGTCGTCACGCCGCACAACACCCGGATGGAAGACATTCCCGGAATTCCCCCCGCGGTGCTTGCCTCGTGGGCCGCTCGCGGCCTGACATGGAAGACCGCGGACGAAGTGGGCTTCCCGGGCGGCTTACTGCCAGCGGACAATAACAACTTCGCGCCCCGTCTTGGGTTGGCATACCGCATGAGCGATAAATGGGTGCTGCGCGGCGGCTACGGCATCTACTATTGGCCGATGCCGCTGGTGCAGATTCTGGCGAGTTCGAGAACGAACCCGCCGCTGAACCTCCGCTTCCAGAATGACTTAAGCAACCTCAACGGCAGGGTGGACAACTATGCCTTGTCGCGCGTTCCGGCGGCGAACGACTTTATCGGGAAGGCCACGGTGGACATAGAGGGTGTAGCGGGAATCGACAACCGCGCGCAAGCGATGATGCCCTGGGACATCCACAATTGGAGCGACAACACGATGCAGGAGTTCAACGTCACCTTCGAGCGCGAATTGATGAAGGAGACGGCCCTGCGGTTGAGCTATATAGGCAACCACGGCAGCAATCTGGAGCAGCGCTGGCGCTGGAACGACCAGGAATCCGAGTACAACTCCCAAGCTGGAATTTCGCGATCATCAAATCGTAGTTGACCTAAACGGCGGCGGTCGCGGCAAGCGCCGTTGGCGCGATCACCTGCAGATCGGCCTCGGCGGCCCCACCATGCCCACGGTGCGATCCACCACGGCGCAGGAGACCGGCCCGCCGGGATTCCAGCCGGGGATGGGCAGCACGATTTTTCTCGAATTTAGCAAGCCGCTCCCGGACATGTCCCCCGAGGATTTGAAGCAGCTTCTTTCCGCGTTCCTCAATTTTTCGAAGGAACGTTCCGCGGCGGTGCATTGGTTCGATACGCTTCCGCCGGTAATGAAGAAGGCCATCCAGGACCGCAAACCGGTGATCGGCATGGACC
>JAEHDI010000181.1 GCA_016880505.1 Bryobacterales bacterium
CAATGGTCTTGGTCTCGCCGGGGACGAGGATGCCGCTGAAAATCTGTCGCCCATCCACCCAAAGGGAAAGCCAAGTCTTCTCGCTGACAGCCAGGTTTAGGAGCAAATTGCCGGCCGGCTGGGTAACCGGGGTGCTTTCCTGTGAGACGGACTGTTCGGGGTTGCCGCTCTCCACAGGCGGCGCCTGCTGCGCGGAAGTTGCGGATTCGGCCGGCGTAGCGTAAGTTGTGCTTTCGCTTGCCGGAGGCGGGACCTTGGACTCCGTTTCCGCAACGGGAGCTCGGGATTTGGCTGTCGCCGGCGGCTGAACGGCCGGTTGCCGGGAAGAAGGCGCTGTGACGCTCCGCGTGCTCAGCCACAGCGCGTAGACTCCGGAGCAAAGCGCGACAACACTGACGACAAGGAGCGAAAGCAGCCATCGGCGATTGCCGGACCGAGACTCCTCCAACCGGGGGGAAACCGGAGGCAGGGGGAACCGCTCCATTGGCGCCTCTGTTTCGGCCTCCGCAGCCGGTTTCTCGACTTCGAACAGTCTCTCCAGTTCGGCTTCCACTTTATCGGCGTCCACGCCCAGCGCTGCGGCGTATTGCCGAATGAAGCTCTTGGCAAAGAACTTACCCGGCAGCCGGTCCCATTGCTCGGCTTCGATCGCCTCCAGGATCTTGGCGCCGATCTTCGTCTGATCGGCAAGTTGCGTCACCTCGAGATTTCGGCGGTGGCGTTCCTGTCGCAACATCTCGCCTATCGATGCCATACCAGCTTTCGAGGATTGCCCGTGCCTTCAATTCTACTGCGGTTCGGCGCGCCTTCCCAATTCTACCCGCGTTCGGAGGAGTTCCCGTGCGCGAAACAAGACGGCGTCCAAAACGGAGGATGCGGGGACTTGATGGTATGTTATCCTCGGCACTAGACAGAGGGCTTCGATGGAAAGAAAGAAAGCGACCGATTTTCCGCAAGGGCTGTTGAACCTTTTCGACCGCTACGTTCACGGCGATATCGACCGCCGCGACTTTTTGGAAGGAGCACAGAAGTTCACCGCCGGCGGATTGACAGCCACGGCGATCTGGGAGAGTCTGCGGCCGAATTACGCCTGGGCTCAGCAGGTCCCCAAGGACGACAGCCGGATCAAGACCGAATACGCGACCGTTCCGTCGCCTCAGGGCAATGGAAGCATACGCGGGTACCTGGTCCGTCCCGCTGGCGACGGGAAGCTGCCCGGTGTGATGGTGGTACACGAAAACAGGGGCCTGAATCCGTACATCGAAGACGTGGCGAGGCGTCTAGGCACTGAGAATTTCTTAGCGTTCGCGCCGGACGGACTGACGAGCGTCGGCGGCTACCCGGGAGACGACGAGAAAGGCGCGCAGTTGTTCCGGCAGGTTGACCGGGAGAAAATGACCGAGGATTTTCTGGCGGCGATACGCTGGCTGAAATCGCGGAGCGACTGCACCGGCAAAGTGGGCGTTGTCGGGTTCTGTTTTGGCGGCGGCATCGCCAACACACTCGCGGTGCGGATGGGGGCGGAGCTTGCCGCGGCGGTTCCATTCTACGGTGGCCAGCCCCGGACCGAGGATGCGGCGAAGATCAAGGCGCCTCTCCTGCTTCACTTTGCCTCGCTGGACACCCGTGTTAACGCGGGATGGCCCGCATTCGAGGCAGCGCTTAAGTCAAACGGCGTGAACTACACGGCGCACATGTATGAGGGCGCGAACCACGGTTTCCACAACGACACGACGCCCCGCTATGACGAGGCCGCCGCGAAGCTCGCCTGGCAGCG
>JAEHDI010000182.1 GCA_016880505.1 Bryobacterales bacterium
GGATGGTACGGCGACGGTCCGATCCACTGCTCGTAATGGAGGAACGACGGTGGCATGCCCTCGCCGGCCGGATAGCCGGGACGGGGCAGTTTTCGGCTGTCCCAACTATGGATGGTCTTCAGTTCGCCGATGGCGCCGTCCAGGATCAGCTCACGCACCCGTTCGAAGTTCGGGTAGGCGTGCCGCTGGGTGCCGTGTTGTGTTGCCAGCTTGACCTTCCGCTTGAGGTAGTTTGCCCGGACCGTGCGGACCTCTTCGACGCTGATGCCGAGCGGTTTTTCGCAAAAAACGTGCATGTTACGATTCAACGCCCAGTTGGCAATGAAGGCGTGGTGATGATCGGCGGTGCAGATGATTACAGCCTCGACGTCCTTCTGATCGAGAAGCCTGCGCCAGTCCCAGTACGTTTTGGCCTTCGGGAAGACCTGGAGGGCTTCCTTGATGCGGAGGTCGTTGATGTCGCACAGCGCCACGACATTCTCGTTCCTCATCGTGTTGTAGTGCGCGGTCCCGCGACCCCACACGCCGACGAGTGCGATGTTCAACTTGTGACTGGGGGCGTTCTGGCCTCTCAGCGTGCCGCTCTTCAGAATCGTCAATCCGGCGGAGGCGGCCGCGGACTTCAGCAGATCACGTCGTTGCATAGCAGAATCCTCCTGAACATACTATCGGAGCTTGACAGCGGGTGGGGAGACGTGAGTTGATGTGCGGCGGGAGGGAAATGGAATGACGCGTCGCGAGTTTGTGGCCGCCGGGGCAGCCGGGGCTGCAACAGTGGGAGAGGCAGGCGCCCAGGCGGGACGGCCGGCGCCGAGGATTCTGGCAGTCAGCGCTCACCCGGCCGATTTCTGTTCGAGGGCAGGCGGCACGCTGATCAAGCACGTGCGTGCGGGATCGAAGGCGAAAGTGATCTGGCTCACGCAGGGCGAGTCCGACGAAAGCGACTTTTTGATCAAACAGCGGCCCGGGATCTCCGTCGCGGAAGTGCGCCGCATTCGCGAGAAAGAGGCGTTTGCGTGCGCGGAAGTCATCGGCGCAGAGGGAAAAATGTTCGGGTTCGGCGACGGCCCGCTGCTCATGACTCCGGAGCGCATGGAGATGCTGGCGCGGGAAATCACGGACTTCAAGCCCGACCTGATTCTCACGCACTGGAAGGACGAACTCACCTACCCGACCCACTGGCGAACGTCGCGCAGCGTGATTGAAGCCGCGCAGATGGCGCGGGTGTCCTGGGACATCCGGTTCTTCGAGCCGAATATCGGCACCGCGTCGCGGGTGGGATTCGTGCCGGATCACTACGTGGATATCAGCGAGGTCTTCGAGCGCAAGGTGGAGGCATTGAAGACGCTCGCCGCACAGCCCCGGCTCGTTTCCGACTACACGGCCTGCAACCGCTGGCGCGGTATCGAGTGCAGCCGGCAGTACGCCGAGGCATTCGTGCGCTGGGCGCCGAAGCCACCGGTGTACGAGTTGCTGGGGGCGTAAACCTGCAAAACCCGGGACAGACACCAATTTCGCAAACACCGCGAAATTTGGAGTCAGTCCCGGGTTTTGCGCATACCGAACTTAGCCGGTGGGCAATGCGCTGCCGGCCATGCGATGGGGGGCGCCCCGCAGGCTAATCAGACCCAGCCCCAACATGCAGATTGCGCTGAAACCAAAGTAAGA
>JAEHDI010000183.1 GCA_016880505.1 Bryobacterales bacterium
CCGGTTCCTGGCCGAGGATGTAACCCAGCTCGTCGACGCCTTCGAGCAGGCAGTGCTTCGCGAACCCGTCCACCGGGAATTCGACCGCACGGCCATCCGGAAGCAACAGCTTCTGCTCCACCAGGTCCACCGTCACTTTCGTGTTTTGGTCCTTCTCGATCATCGCGAACAGCTCGGCGTGGACCTCCCGCGGCACGATCACCGGCAGCAGCGAGTTCTTCAGCGAATTCTGGCGGAAGATGTCCGCGAACGAGGTGCTCACGATGGCCCGGAATCCGAACTGCGTCAACGCCCACGGCGCATGCTCGCGCGAGCTGCCGCAGCCGAAGTTGTCGCCCGCCAAAAGGATCTCGACGCCCTTCGCCCGCGGCTGGTTGAGGATGAAGTCCGGCTTCGGCTTGCCCTCCGCGTCGTAGCGCCAGTCGTTAAAAAGCTGCTCGCCGAGGCCGTCCTTCGAAATCGTCTTCAGGAATCGCGCCGGAATGATCTGGTCCGTGTCGATGTTATCCACCGGCAGCGGAACCAAGCGGCTCTCGAAACGGGTGAATTTCTTCATAGCAGTGTCCTCACGTCGGTGACCACGCCCGTCACGGCTGTCGCCGCGGCGGTCAGCGGGCTCGCCAGGAACGTACGTCCGCCCGGCCCCTGCCGCCCTTCGAAATTCCGGTTACTCGTCGAGACGCTGTATTCGCCCGGCTGCAACTGGTCCCCGTTCATCGCGATGCACATCGAGCAGCCGGCCTCGCGCCACTCCGCGCCCGCCGCCCGAAAGATCTGGTCGAGTCCCTCGGCCTCGGCCTGCCGCTTCACCTGCTGCGAGCCCGGCACGACCATCGTCCGAACGCCTGCGTGGACCTTCCGCCCCTTCAGCACGGCCGCCGCCGCGCGCAGGTCGCTGATGCGCCCGTTCGTGCAGCTTCCGATGAACACCACCTGCACCGGGTGCCCGGCCAACCGTTTGCCCGGCTGGAGATCCATGTATCGCAGCGCCTTCGCCAGTGACTCGCGCTCCACGGGATCGGCGACCGCGGCAGGATCGGGGACCGCCGCCGTGACAGGAATCCCCATCCCAGGATTAGTCCCGAACGTAACCATCGGCTCGAGCTGGTCCGCGTCGATCGTCACCGACTTGTCGTACGAGGCCCCGTCCTCGGTCGGCAACTGCTTCCATCGCGCGAGCGCGGCATCCCACTCGGCTCCCTTCGGAGCGAACGGCCGCCCGCTGACATACTGGTACGTCACATCGTCCGGCGCCACCAGTCCCGCACGAGCGCCCGCCTCGATCGACATGTTGCAGACCGTCATCCGCTCGTCCATCGAGAGCACGCGGATCGTGGAGCCGCAGTACTCGAACACGCTGCCCGTGCCGCCGCCCACGCCGATCTTCGCGATCAGGGCCAGGATGATGTCCTTGGCCGTCACGCCCGCCTTCAGCGAGCCGTTGACCAGCACCTGGTACGTTTTCGGCTTGCGTTGCAGCAGGCACTGTGTCGCAAGCACGTTCTCCACTTCGCTCGTGCCGATGCCGAACGCCAGCGCGCCGAACGCGCCGTGCGTTGCCGTGTGGCTGTCGCCGCAGACCACCGTCATCCCCGGCTGCGTCAGCCCCAGCTCCGGTCCGATGATGTGGACGATTCCCTGCCGCTCGCTCTTGAGACTGTGGCACGGAATTCCAAATTCGACGCAATTCCGCTCAAGCTGCTCCACCTGTTTTGCCGACACCTGGTCGAGAATCGGCAGGGACCGCTCGTAGGTCGGCACGTTGTGGTCCGCTGTCGCCATCGTCAGGTCAGGACGCCGCATCTTCAGCCCGCGCCGCCGAAGCCCATCGAACGCCTGTGGCGACGTCACCTCGTGCACCAGATGCAGGTCGATGAACAGCAGTGTCGGCGCCCCGGGCTGTTCCGTCACCACGTGTGCGTCCCAAACTTTTTCGATAATCGTTCGCGCTTTGCTCATACAATCGCCTCGCAGACTGCCTCGCCGGTCTGGCTGGTCGTTGCCGGCGTTCCGGTGGGCTTGAGGTCCGCGGTCACCCGTCCGCTCTCGAGAACCGCTTCCACCGCCCGGTTCACCTCGGCCGCCTCTTCCTTGAGCCCGAAGCTATACTCCAGCATCGCTGCCACCGAACCGATCGCCCCAAGCGGGTTCGCCTTGTTTTGGCCCGCGATGTCAGGCGCCGAGCCATGGACCGGCTCGTAGAGCCCCGTCCACGCCCCGGAAGCCCTGCGGCCGCCAATGGACGCCGAGGGCAGCATCCCGATCGATCCCGCCAAAACCGCCCCCTCATCACTCAGGATATCCCCGAACATGTTCTCGGTCAGAACGATGTCGAACCGCCGAGGGTTCAAGATGAGCTGCATGGCGCAGTTGTCGACAAGGATGTGGTCCAGTTCGATATCTGGAAACTCCACCGCCGTCTCGACTACGACCTTCCGCCAGAGCTGCGAGTTCTCGAGTACGTTGGACTTGTCGACGCTCGTCACCTTCCGGCGCCGCCCGCGCGCGAGATGGAACGCCATTCGCGTCACCCGTTCGATTTCGGCCCGCGTGTAGGTCATCGTGTTGACCGCGCGCGTCTCCAGGCCGTCGCCCGAGATCCCTCTGGGAGTGCCGTAATAAATGCCGCCTGTCAGCTCCCGGACGATGATCATGTCCGTTCCCTGAACCAGGTGGTTCTTGAGGGGCGACGAGTCGAGTAATGACGGGTGCGCCCGCACCGGGCGCAGGTTGGCGAACACGCCCAGCGCCTTTCGGATCCCGAGCAGTCCCTTCTCGGGCCGCTTGTCTGGCGGTGCGTTGTCGAACTCAGGCAGGCCCACCGCTCCCATCAGAGTCGCGTCCGCGGCCAGCGCAAGCCGCTCGGTCTCCTCCGGCAGTGGCTGGCCCGTCTTGTGGATGGCCACGCCTCCCAGCAGTCCTTCGGTCAGATTCAGTGTGTGCTTGTATTTGTCGGCCACGCGGTTGAGGACACGCACAGCCTGTGCGGTGACTTCGGCGCCGATGCCGTCACCCGGCAAAACGAGTACATTCAGTTCCATTTGTTTATGAGCTGCGAGAAAGGTCGCGCGGCCTTCGCGAAAGGTGTCGACCGGCGGGCATCTGCCCGCCCCCTCTTAGTTTACCGTCCTGGCGCGATGATCCACTACTTCGCGGAGGATGCTGCCGATCTCTTCGTCCAGCACGCCCTTCTTCCGGTCCGCCGCGGAAATGAAACGCTGGTAGACCGATTCCAACTGTTCCTTCGTCAGGTTGTAGCCAAGGTGCTCGCAACGGTCGCGAAGGGCGTGCCGCCCGCTGTGCTTGCCTAGAACCAGCCGGCTCTCTGGAACGCCGACCGATTCGGGGTGCATGATCTCGTACGTGGTGCGTTCTTTCAGGACGCCGTCTTGGTGGATGCCCGCCTCGTGGGCGAAGGCGTTGCGTCCCACAATCGCTTTGTTGGGCTGGGGACCGAATGAGATCAGCTCGGTAAGCAACTGGCTGGCCGGATACAGGTGAGAAGTGACGATTCCCGTCTCAAACGGCAGGATGTCCTGGCGGACTTTGATCGCCATCACGATCTCTTCGAGCGAGCAGTTCCCCGCCCGTTCGCCGATGCCGTTGACCGTGCATTCGACCTGCCGCGCACCGGCTTGAACCGCCGCCAGGGAGTTCGCCACCGCCAGCCCGAGATCGTCGTGGCAATGTACGCTCACGATGACCCCGTCGCCGAGCGCCTGCACCACCTGCCCGATCAGGGCCGCGTGCTCGCTCGGAATGGAATACCCCACCGTGTCCGGTAGGTTTACGGTTTGGGCGCCGGCGGCGACGACCGCCTTGCAAACTTCGATGAGATAGTCGACGTCGGTGCGGGTCGCATCCTCCGCCGAAAACTCCACATTGTCGACATGCCGGCGCGCCTGTTCGACCGCCGCCACCGCTTCCTCGATCACCTGCTGCCGCGTCTTCTTCAGCTTGAACTTCAGGTGAATGTCGCTCGTCGCGATAAATGTATGAAGGCGAGGATTCTTGGCTTTGTCCAGAGCGCGGATGGCCCGGTCCACGTCCAGTTGGCAAGCTCTCGCCAAAGCCGCCACCTGGACAGAGGGGAACTCACGGCTGATGGTGTCAACCGCTTCGAAATCGCCCTCTGACGCGATCGGAAAGCCGGCTTCGAGGGTATCGACGCCCAGCTCCACCAATTCCCGCGCCATCCGGAGCTTTTCCCCTACCGTCATGCTGCATCCGGGCGACTGTTCGCCGTCCCGCAGCGTTGTGTCGAATATATGTACGCGATTCGTCATGAACCATCCGCGCTCTGGAAGCCGGCCCTGTCCGGTATGTTCCTCCGGATACGGAGACGGCAATTCTCATTATTGCCGCGGTGCATGGATTTGACAAATTTATAATGTTCAGGCTATGCATCAAAATAAGTAATTTGATAAACTTGGCTTATACAGCGCAAAAGGAGTATCAGCCGAATGGAGTTCTACACTCTGCAGGTGTTCCGAACCGTCGCGACCGAAAAAAGCTTCTCCCGCGCCGCCGAGAAGCTCCTGCGTACCCAGCCTGCCGTCTCCCTCGCCATCCAGCGCCTGGAAAACGAGATCGGAGAACGACTGATCGACCGCACGGGCAAAGATCTTCTCCTCACCGACGCCGGCCGGATCGTCCTCGAATACTCCCGCCGTTTCGAGAACATTCGGCACGAGATGGAAAACACCCTCGCCGAACTCCGTGACAACGCCGCCGGCCGCCTCATCATCGGCGCCAACGAGTCCACCACCCTCTACCTCCTCCAGCACATCCAGAAGTATCGCCGGCTGTATCCGAAGGTGAAGGTCCAGGTACGCCGCAGCCTCTCGAGCAAGATTCCCAGCCAGTTGATCGACGGCGATCTTGAACTGGGTGTCATCAGCTATGATCCCGCCGACGGCCGCCTCGTCTCCCGGATCATCTACACCGACCATCTCTCCTTCGTCGTCTCGCCCCATCACCGCTTCGCCGGCCGCGATTCGGTCTCCATCGCCGAACTCGGCATGGAAACCTTCATCGCTCACAACGTGCTCTCGCCGTACCGGGAAGTCGTGATCCGCGAGTTCCAGCGGCACAAGATCCCTCTCAACATGGACGTCGAGATGCCCACCGTGGAGACCATCCGCCGCCTCGTCGCCCGTGACGAGGGTGTCGCGTTCCTTCCCAGAATGTGTGTGGAACAGGAGTTCGAGCAGGGTATCCTCTGTGAGGTGGCCGTTCCGGAACTCAGCGTCGAGCGCAAGATTCGCCTGGTTCACCCCGCCCGCCGCGCTCTCAGCCACGCCGCTAAGGCCTTCCTCGAGCTCGTCAAGGAGTAAGTGGGCGCCGCGCCTCCCTCGCGCCCCGTTTGCGCTCCTGTCTCACCGCACGCGATACTGGTCGAAAGCATGGACAATCTCGCTGGGCAGCCCTCGCTGCTCGTGCGCGGGCTGCGGAAGGCGTACAAAGATGTCGTCGCCGTCGCCGGCCTCGATCTCGATGTGCGCCCTGGCGAGTGTCTCGGTCTCCTCGGCCCCAACGGCGCCGGCAAAACCACTACCCTCGAGATTTGCGAGGGCCTCCTCGAACCCGATGCCGGCCGCGTCGAGCTGTTCGGATTGAATTGGAACTCCCACTCGCGCGTTCTTCGCCAGCGTCTTGGCATCCAGCTTCAGGAGACGCAGCTCTCCGATAAACTCACCGTCGCGGAGACCATCCGCCTATTCCGCAGCTTCTATCGGAACGGTCCCGCCGTCGCAGAAGTCATCGCCCTGGTCGAGCTTCAGGAAAAGCACGCCGCCCGAGTGGGTTCTCTCTCCGGCGGCCAGAAGCAGCGTCTCGCCATGGCCTGCGCCCTCGTCGGAGAGCCCGACCTTCTCTTCCTCGACGAGCCAACTACCGGCCTTGATCCGCAGGCTCGCCGCCAGCTCTGGGATCTTATCGCGAACTTCAAAACCGGCGGACGCGCCATCGTTCTCACCACTCACTATATGGAGGAAGCGGAGCGCCTCTGTGACCGCGTCGCGATCATCGATCACGGCCTCATCATCGCCCAAGGGACTCCCCGCGAGCTCATCGCCTCCATCGGCGCGGTGCATGTGGTCGAATTCTCCACCGGCGGCGCCCCCGGCACCCCGGATCTGGAATGCTTGTCGAAGCTCGACGGCGTCCATCACGTCCGCGCCGAGAATGGCGCCTTCCAGCTCCAGGTCTCCGAGCTTCACCGCACCGTACCCGCGCTGCTTGACGCGCTCGACCACCGCGGCGTCCCACTCACCGAGCTTCGCACCCACTCCGCCACCTTAGAGGACGTTTTCGTCTCGCTCACCGGGAGGCATCTGCGCGATGAGTGACCTTGCCGCCACCGCGCCTCGCGCACAGGCCTTCGCCGGCCGCTCGCTTGTCGAGCTGACCCTCGTCCGTTTCCGTGAGTTCTGGCGGGAGCCGGAGGCCGTCTTCTGGGTCTTCATCTTCCCCATCCTGCTCGCCGCCGGACTCGGCCTCGCCTTCCGTAATCGCCCCGGCGACGTGCTGAATGTCGGCGTCTCCACGCCCGAGCTTGCCCGCTCGCTCGCCTCGGAGAAATCCGTCGCCGCCCGAACTTTCACCCTCGCCGAAGGCGAACAGGCCCTTCGCGCCGGACATATCGCCCTTCTCGCCCTGCCCGGCGCCAACGGCGGAGTCGTCTACCGCTACGACGACACCAACCCCGAGGGTCGCCTCGCGCGCTCTCTCGTCGATCAGGCTCTTCAGCGCGCCGCCGGCCGCCGCGATCCCGTCTCCGCCGGCGATGAGCTTGTCCGAGAGCCTGGCTCCCGTTACATCGATTTCCTCATCCCCGGTCTCCTAGGCATGAACCTTATGGGCAGCGGCATCTGGGGCATCGGCTTCGCGATCGTCGACGCGCGCCGTAAGAAGCTGCTTAAGCGCCTCATCGCCTCGCCTATGTCGCGCGCCGAGTACCTGCTCTCATTTCTGTTTTCTCGGCTGGTGCTGCTGCTGTTTGAAGTCGCTGCCCTGGTAGGTTTCGGCGTCTGGGTCTTCGGCGTTCCGCTCCGCGCGCCGCTCTGGGAGCTGGCCTTTCTGTGCCTGCTCTCGTCACTCTCCTTCAGCGCGCTTGGCTTGCTGATCGCCTCCCGCGTCCGCACCATCGAGGGCGCTTCGGGATTGATGAACTTCGTAATGCTGCCGATGTGGGTCTTGTCCGGGGTCTTCTTCTCGGCGCAGCGCTTCCCCGACGTGCTTCAGCCTTTCATCAAGGCGCTGCCTTTGACCGCCGTCGTGGACGCCCTGCGCGGAAGCATGCTCCAGGGCGCCCGCCTCCCGCACCTCGCCTCCGAGCTCGCCGTCATCGCCGTCTGGCTTGTTCTCAGCTTCATCTTCGCCCTCAAGCTCTTCCGCTGGCGCTGAGGCGGTGCGGTGCCTACACAGTGTGATATAGTGTAGGCATATCGTGCCTGCAAAACCACCTGTCCAATATACGATTCGCGGTGTTCCCGCTGACGTGGACCTGGCGCTCCGCAGGAAGGCGCACCGCCGGAGGATCAGCCTGAACCGGCTACTGGTCGAGGAACTCATCAACTCGATTGGCGAGGCACCGGAGCGAAGTCACCGCTCGCTTCGGGCGCTCGCCGGCCGCTGGAAGGAAGATGCGCAGTTCGACCGCGCGTTGGAGGATCAACGCAAGATTGACTGGAGCCTCTGGCGGTGAACCTTCTGTTGGACACGAATTGTCTCACCGACGCCTTTCGTGGCGAGTCGGCTACAGTGAGAATCATCGAGCAGGCCGCCGAGGTGTGGATCCCGTTTGTAACGCTCGCTGAGATCAAGGCCGGATTTCTGGCCGACAGCCGAACTGCCGAAAACGAGCGGCTGCTCCACGAGTTTCTCCTCCTGCCCGGTGTCGCCTTGCTTTATGCGGATCGCGAGACGACGGACGTCTATGCCCGTCTGTTCGTGCAACTCCGCCGCGCCGGGACACCCATCCCCACCAACGATCTCTGGATCGCCAGTCTCGCCGTACAGCACCAACTCCTGTTGCTATCCCGCGACGAGCACTTCGACATACTTCCCCAGATCGCACGTGCCTGATCCGTGAAGAGCGGTTTCACTTTGCATTGCGCCTCTCTTTTTGCTGCGCTTCCTCCAGAGCTTGCCGCAACAGCGGACCGGCCACCGGACTCAGCGGCTCGGCACCCATCCCGTGCGGGTGAAAGGGAACGTCGAAGACACGCACCTCACCTTTGAGCAGTCCCTCCCATCCCAGCATTGGAATATCGGGTCGCAGGTCCTTCACCCGGAACAACGTGACCGGGCCATGGTACGGCGCCGGGCTGTACAGGCGCCTCGCAAATGGGCTTGCGTAGCGAGCCTGGCGCAGGGATTTGGGCGGCCACAACCCCACTGTCCGGTACAGGCTGTACAACGTTCCGGCCGCGTGGTCTCTCATCACCGTGAAGAAGGCTTGCAGCCTCTCCGCGACGTACGTCAAGCGCTCCGCTGCCCGCCTCCGAGCCAGGTTCCCGAAGATGAGTTCTCTCCGCCGCCTCGCCCGCCGGACCCTTCGCGCGGCGGTTTCCCGCAACTGGACGTGGCGCCCGCCGTTGCCGCGAAAACAGTCCATCATCACCAGCAACGCGACGATTTGTCCGTCCTGCTCCAGCCGCCTCCCAATTTCGTAGGCGACCAGACCTCCGAAACACAGCCCCGCGAGGTAGTATGGTCCCTCCGGCTGGCGCGCGCGTATCTGCTCCACGCAGGCCCCTGCATAATCCTCGATCCGAAAGTCGCACTCGGCGTCCTCCAGACGCGGTGGCGCAAAACCGTATACCGGCTGCTCCCGGTCGAGATGCCGCGCGAAGCCGCAGAACGCGCCCAGACCGCCTGCGTGCCCGCCGGCGCAGAACAGGGGCGGCCACGCGCCGCCGGTCTGGATCGGGATCAACGAGCCGGCCCCCCGCTCCGCGACCCCGCCCGTCCGCTGGGCTTCCTCGATGTACCGCGCCATCCCCGCGAGGGTCGGCTCCTCCAGGAAGACGAGAAACGGCAGGCTTACGTTCATCTCGACGGCCACGCGGGTCATCAACTCGGTCGCCAGCACCGAGTCTCCTCCGAGCGCGAAGAAACTGTCATCTCTCCCCACCCGTTTGGTTCCAAGAACCTTCCGCCAGATGGCCGCCACTTGCTCCTCGATCCCGCTTCGCGGAGCTGCGAACTGATGCTCGCCTACCTCTCGCGCGGGGTCGATCGACCCGATGCCCAAGGTCTGGGCCAGCCCGATGCGCTGCAACTTACCCGTAGGGCCTTTCGGGACCTCCCGCACGATGCGGACCACCCTCGGCAACTTGAATTCGGCCAGCTTCGACGCTGCGAACTCACGGACCTCCCGCTCGCTCACGACGGCGCCCTCGCGCAACACTACGGCTACGCCGATCTCCTCGCCGAGCTGACTGTGGGGAATAGCGAACGTCACGGCCTGAGCGATCCCGGGATGCTCCAGCAGCGCCTCGTCCACCTCCCTCGGAGAAATCTTCTCCCCGCCGCGATTGATGATCTCTTTCAGCCGCCCGGTCAGATACAGATAGCCGTGGTTGTCGATCCGGCCCTGGTCGCCCGTTCGAAACCACCCATTTTTGAACGCATTGACGTTCGCCTCGGGATTCGCCTCGTAACCCGCCGTCACGTTCTCGCCGCGAATCGCGATCTCCCCGGTCTCGCCCGCCGGCAAAAGGTCTCCCGCCTCATCCATAATCGCGACATCGACGCCGGCCGGCAGTCCGACAGACCCCGCTTTCCGCTGCCCCGGGGGAAGCGGGTTGGTCGTCATCTGGTGTGCCGCCTCTGTCATCCCGTACGCCTCGATCACTGGCGCGCGGAAAACCTGCTCCAGTTCCGCCATCAGTGCCGGAGCCAGCGCTGACGAGGACGACCGGATGAAGCGCGGCCTCCGCCGCTCGATCACGTCCCGATGGTTCCCTGCCCGCGCCAGAATGGCTTGGTGCATCGTCGGCACCGCCGTATACCAACTCGGCGTGAATTCATCGAGCCACTCGTAGAACCGCACCGGATGAAACCCCGGCGTCGCTACGACGCTCGCCCCTGCCGCCATCGACGAGAGCAGGGCCGCCTCGAGCCCGTGAATGTGGAACAGCGGCATCACGTTCAGGCAGCGGTCCCCGCGGGTCAAAGCCAGCGAACGCCGGATGTTATCGGCCGAGCGGCACAGGTTGCGGTGAGTTAGCGGTACGATCTTTGGCCGCGACGTCGTGCCCGAGGTGTGGAGGACGAGGGCCACGTCGTCTTCCGAGCACTCCTCATTTGCTCCCGCGTCGTCCCCTCCACCTGCCTGCGCCCTAAGGTGGATGACCGGAACGTTCAGTTCGGCCGCCGCTTCGGCCGCCGGCGATTCTGAACCCTCCTCGATGATCAGAGCCCGCGCTTTGAGATCGGACAGATAAAAGAGGAGCTCACTCTTCCCGTACGCCGGATTCAGCGGCGCGCACACGGCCGCGGACGCCACGGACAAGAATGCGGCCGCCATCTCCGGACCGTTCGGAAGTACCACGGCCACCCGGTCGGGTCGCGTGACGCCCGCCTCGCGCAGTCCTGCCGCTGCGTTCCGAACGATGTCATGGAGCTGGCCGTAAGACCACGGGGCGCGCCCCGGAGCCAATATTGCCGCGTCCTCCGGTCTGCGTTGTGCGGCTTCGGCGAGTAGATGCCCGATCGTCACCTGGGACGGCTCAACGACGTCTCCGCGGCGATGATCCCGTGCATCGCGGCCAGCCGCACGGGTTTCGGAACGTCCGGACGCGCCAGCATGCTGTACAGGTCCAGCGCCTGAGCTCGCTGCCCCTGAGCCAGGAGCCCTTCGGCGCACGCAAGGGCGGCGCCTGCCACCGCCCTGTGCATCGCGCCTTTCGTCCGGCCCAACCCGCTTTGAAGCGCTTTCGCCGCCTCAAGCCCGCTGATGTTCCCCAACGCCGCCGCGGCCGCTTGCGCCACCACCGGATCGGCGTTGTTGAGCAGGCGGGCCAGCGTCCCCGCCGACTTCGCGTCCTTCCGCTTCCCGATCGAATCGATCACGCCGGCCAGCAGTCTGCCCTTCTCCTTCGGAAGCGCGCCGCGCAGGGCGTCGTCCGCCGACGGATCCGGAATCGGCTCCAGGCCGTAACGCGCGTAGTGCCCGAGCTGCGGATCGGTCAGCAGCGCCGCCAGCGCCGGAATCGCTTCCTTTGTGCCCGTGGACGCCAGCCGCTGGCAGGCCTTGGCCTTCTGAAACGTCGTCGCGCTGGGGTCTTTCAAAATCTGGATGAGACCCGCCTCGTCCAACGTCCGGATCTTCTCTGATTGAAACTCCGGCGGAGGGACCGGCTTTGGCGGCTGCTTCGGCTCTTCCTTCACGGCGGTCGCCTGAGGTTGCTGTCCGGTGCTCTGCATTTTCCTCGTCTCCTTCGTTCTCGGTGGCACAGGCTTCAGCCTGTGACCTACAGCCGCCACGGCTCCCGCAGCGCTCTCGATCGCATGCGGTTGGCCTCGTCGTCTCCAACAAACTCCTTCATCGCAGGGTCCCACGTCAGCTTGCGGCCAAGCTGGAACGCGATGAACGCCGCATGGCAACTGATGTGTGAGTTAGCCGCGACCGCGGCGCTGGCCCGCGGCTGTGTCCGCGACTTAATGCAGTTCAGCCAGTCCTGCGTGTGATACGCCAGCGCGAGTCTTGCCTCGGTCGTGGGCCTCAGTTCCGAGCGAAGATTCTCGGAGACTTCGATTTTGCCGGTGTCGCCGGTCTCCACCCACC
>JAEHDI010000184.1 GCA_016880505.1 Bryobacterales bacterium
CGCTTTTCCAGACGGTTCACGATGTCCACGCGCTTGATGCGTTCATAGAGGCTGATCTCCGTGTCGATGACCGGAACGTTCTTGGCTTCGGCACGCACGCGAATCCGTTTGCCATACGGCGTGCGGACCGACTCGACGATCCGCGCGTCTCGGGGACCGCTCAGATCCAAGCGCGGGGCTGGAAGCGTCGTGAGGTCCTGCAGCATCCGGCTGCGCTCGCCGCCGGTGACATAGACAAGCTGATTCAGCTTGTACGGTGCGGCGGTATCGACGAGGTCGCGTCCGGTCTCTTTGTCCAGAAGTCCCGCGATGGCGCCGGTGGCCGGATCGAGGGTCAGCCGGTAGGAGGTCGATTCGAGTTGCCACTCCTGAGGCTGGCTCTCAGTGCCCGACGGAACCTTGCCTGCAATGTTAAGCACCGCGTAGGCCCGGTATCCGAGCCCCGGAACATTCTCCGCGAGGAAACGCAGCTTGCGCCAGCCGTCCGCCTCGGAGACGACGTCCACGGCGACGGGCTTGCCGGTGGCCATGTCGACGATCTCGCGGGCAGGCTCGATCTCCGCGGTGACCATGTCGGAGCGCGGCCACAGGTCGGGGTTGAACACGTAGAGCGTAGGCCCATCGACGCTGATGTTCTGGACGAGGCGGTTGAAGGACCGGTAAAGAAGATCGGTCGCGGCCCAGTGCGCGCGCCAGGCGTAGGCGCGTTTGTGTTCCCACTGGGCGGTGACGAAGCGGCGGCCCGGCTGGTTGACGCTGCTGTGAGCGCCCCACGTGTGCTCGTCATAGAAGAGGAGGTTCTTCCATGCATCGCGAAACTCGGCCGCGGGGTAGACCTCATCGGGCCGGAATGCGCTGGCGAGGGCGGCGGCCATCTCGGCGACGGGCAGCGTACGCTGCGAGTCGCGGTTGATGGTGGTTTCGAGGGCGGTGGAGCCGGCGCCGTCCTCCCAATAGGCGCCGGCATCGCCGCGATAGACAGGGAGTTTCCCGGCGAAGTTCCGGGTCAGGTAGTCGTAGTAGTCGCCGTCGGTGGCGGCGATGATCTTTGGGTACTCGAACGCCTCATTCCATTGCCTGATGGTTTCGACGTCACCGTGGCCGAGGTCGGCGTTGTCTGTGTAGAGACCGTACAGCAGCACGGCGTCCACGGGGTAGTTGCCGCGGCGGTAGCGTGCAAGAAACTGGGAGACGGTGCTGCGCAGGAGATCGACGGAAGGTTTCTCGCCGGCGAGCCGGTAGAACTGGAGGTAGGACCGCGCGAACCACGTCAGCACGCGGCGACCGTCGATACCTTCCCAGTAGAAGGGCGAGTCCTCGTTGAGGTTGCCGTTCTGGAGGAGTGGCGCGCGCGTCTGGTTGCTACCGTTGGCGAAGCCGGGAACGCCGGCTTCGTTGAGCAACGAGGGCACAAACCAGGTGTGGGATGGCGCATCGGTGAGGCAGGCGAACTTGAGCGGGATGCCATATTTCTTCCGGAGCCCATGCGAGTAGTAGAGCAGGCGGTGCATCTCCTCGCCGGTGCAGAGTCCGGTCATGACGTTGAGGTACATAGCGTTGACGCCGATCTGCTCCGCTGCAGCGAGTTTCATGAACTGACGGGTGCGGGCGGGCTTCCGCGAGTGCAGGTAGTTCTCCGCCAGCCAGCTCGTCTCGAAATTGAACTTATAGAACGGGGAGCGGGTGATGATGTCGAGGACGCCGTCCGTATTGCGGTTGTCGAGTTCCTGAACGTGCGGCTGGAGATCGGTGTAGCCGATATCGTTGTGGATCTTCAGGCCGGCGAAGATTTTCCACTGCTTCTCAGGGCGGAAATCTCCGCGGAAGGTCACGGGTTTGCCCGTGGAAGCGACGGTGACTTCGTAGGGCACGGGTCCGGAGGGGACAGGGACGTCGAGTTCTATGACGCGCTCGCCGAAGTCGTGGCCAGTGTCCTCGCTCACGGAGGAGACGGCCGTGCCGCCAGCGGTGAGGCTGACCTGGACCTTGCCGATGGGCGCTGTGTGGTGCAGGACGACCTCAGTGAGCTCCGTGAGCTGACCGGTGTGGCGGCGGAAGAAGATGGTCGGTTCGACGACGGCGTCGAGTTTCGGGAGCGGCGCGGTGGACTTGAGCAGAGCGAGCGAATCGTATTCGATGGCGCCGGTATCCCCCAAGAGAGAAATAGCGATTTCGTTCTCGCCTTTTCGGAGGAGTGCGGAAGGGATGGGCATCCGGAGGGACTGGCGGGAATGGAGGATCGAGTTGGCCTGCCTCTCGTCGGTATCTTCGGCGGCGGCGCCACGGAGGCGGAACGATCCACGCTTTCCGTTCACGTCGAGGAGCATGGCGCGCGGCGCCGATTCGACGAAGAAGAGACCGGCTTCGAGCGCGGCGCCGTGTTGGGGAACGGCATCGAGCGTGAAGCGGACGCGATAGGCGGGGGGATTGGTTGCGCGGGCGATCTGCCGGTGACGCCAGTTTTCCCCGGGAGTGCTTTTGCCAATGGTGTAGGTAAGATCGTCCGCTGGGGCCAAGCCAAATTCATCGGAAAGGCCATCGGCCTGGCCGATGCGCCAGATGACGTTCGGATCGGGCTGCACGGGCGCGGGAGCCTGGACG
>JAEHDI010000185.1 GCA_016880505.1 Bryobacterales bacterium
ACGTCTCGCGCGCCGTACCGCGCGCCGCCTTGCAGGATCTCGCGGCCGAGGCGGCTGTCCTCGTCCAGTTCGAACATGTAGACCGAGACGTGCGGCACCGCCAGCCGCTCGATCCAGTCGAGCGAGGCGCTCCAGCTCTTGAGCGTCTGTTCGGCTAGTCCGGCGATGAGGTCGATGTTGATGTTCGTGATACCGCCGTTCCGCAGCAGCGCCACCTCGCCCCGCACCGTATCGGCCGTGTGCTTCCGCCCCGTTCGAGCGATTTCACTGCCGATGAACGACTGCACGCCGAGGCTCACCCGGTTGATGCCGAGGCGCCACCAGACGTCCACAAGGTCCCGCGCGATCGATCCGGGAGCCGCCTCAATGGTCGCCTCCAGCCACGGAGGGCCAGGCACGGCGGCGAGGATCGCCTCCAGCCCTTCCGCCTCAATGTTGCCCGGCGTACCTCCGCCGAGGTACAGCGTCTCCGGCCGCCAGCGCCAGGTGTGACTCCCGATCTCGGCCAGCAGAGCCGTGCGGTAGCGCTCTTCGAGCGAGCGTGGAAACACGCCAGAGGCGAAGTTACAGTAAGTGCACTTCTGTCCACAGAAGGGATAGGAGATGTATACCGCGGGCATGTCCTGCTAAAGGGCCACGTCTTCCTTGAGGTGGCGGCTGAGAGCTTCCTCCATGGCTTCTTTCAGGTTTTCTCCCGTACCGGACAGCAGAAATTCGTTCTCGACGACGTCCCAGTCCAGCTTGTAACTTCTTGACGGGCTGGAGATTCGGATCTGCCGTGCCGCGGGATGCGCGTCGACGACAAGCCTCGCACGCGGCCGCTTTGTCTCGACGGTAAGGACGCCACTCTCATAGCTCACGTCATAGGCGTAGTCGTCGGAGGCAGCCGTCAGAGCGAGGTAGACACTATGAATCGCATCGTCAGCATGGCGTTTGAACTCCGCATCGTCCCTCATGATGACGCTTCCGCCACCCGCTCCGTGCGCCGTTCTGGGACGCGGGCACACTTAAAGGTAACAGAATCGACAGCTTTCGGTAGGATCCTCAGACCACCGTGAGGTTCTCTCCTCCACGGTATGCGGGTCGCCTCACCGGCGGCGACAGGACATGGAGCCGTGCCTGTTTGCTGGTGGTGTCTTCTCGCGGCATTGGTGTGATGATCTGGAATGGCGGTCCGTTTGTCCGGGCTGCCTTTTGCCGGTCCATCAACAGAGCCACTGCTTCGGGCGCCATCGGCTTGCCGAAGAAGAACCCCTGAGCGTGGGAGCATCCCGCCCTCCGCAACGCGCCCATCTGCGAAAACGTTTCGACGCCTTCCGCCGTCGACCGCATGCCCAGGTTCTTGGCGAGAGACACAATCGACTGCACCAGCGCCAGCGTGCTCGATGAGACACTGAGGTCCCTGACAAACGACTGGTCGATTTTCAGTGTGTCGATCGGCAGCCGGTGGAGGTACGCCAGAGAGGAGTAGCCCGTGCCGAAATCATCCACGGCGAGGCCGACTCCCAGAGATCGCAGCCGGGCCATTCGGACAGTGGATTCCTCCAGACTGCGAATGATCAGGCTCTCCGTCATCTCCAGTTCCAGGAGTTCAGCGAGCACGCTGGTCTCCTCCAGCGCACGGGCGACGATCTCGACAAAGTCGGCCTTCGCGAACTGCAAGACGGACACGTTCACCGCCACCTTTACGGGTGTGTGCCCGGCATCCTGCCAGGTGCGGATCTGCCGGCAGGCCTCTCGGAGCGCCCAGGCGCCGATCGGAACGATCAGCCCGGTTTCCTCGGCAATCGGAATGAAATCCGACGGCGGAACCAAGCCGAACCGATGGCTGCTCCAGCGAAGCAGTGCTTCCACTCCGACTAACTCGCCGCTTCGGAGGTCGAATTGCGGTTGGTAGTGGAGCAGGAGTTCGTGACGCTCGAGGGCCCGGCGGAGACTGGTCTCCAGCTCCAGGTGCTTGGCGACGGTCCGGCCCATCTCCGGGGAGTAGCACCGGAAGGCATTCCCCCCCTGATTCTTGCTCCGGTACATCGCCCGGTCTGCGTTTTGAACGAGTGCGTCCAGGTCCGCTCCATCGCGCGGGAAGATGCTGATTCCGATGGTGAACGTCGCGAAGAGCTCGTTTCCCTCCACTTCGAACGCAGTCCTCATCGCGTCCAGCAATTTTTCCGCTACGAGACTGGCGTCGCGGCTTTCACGAAGCTCAAGCAGTCCGACTACAAACTCGTCTCCGCCCCACCGGGCCACCATGTCCGTCTCGCGAACCTGCGCGCGCAACCGGCCGGCGATCTGCCGCAGCAAACCGTCGCCGACCGCGTGCCCGAGCGTGTCGTTGATGAGCTTGAAGCGGTCGAGATCAACCACCAGTACGCCCACGCGGCGCTTGTGCCGGCGGGCAAGTAGTAGCTCCCTTTGCATCCAGCTCTCGAAGTGAAATCGGTTGGGGAGGCCTGTCAGCGCGTCGTGTTCGGCCTGGTAGTTGAGCCGTCCGTTCAGTTGCCGTTGTTCGATGGACACCGCGGCCAGCCGGCAGGCCATTTGCATCAGATCCAACTGCCCCTTGTTCGGCCGCCGGGGTTCCCCGTGGTAGAGCGCAAGCGTCCCGACGATCGTGCCTTCGCTCGAGTGGATTGGCGCTGACCAGGCGGCCCGCAGTCCGTGGCTCAGCGCGGCTTCTCGATACTCTTCCCAGCCGGGCTCGGAGGCGATGTCACTGACGACCGTCAGTTCTCCCTGGAACGCCACCGACCCGCAGGAGGCCGCGTCCGGTCCGATCCGCATCCCGGAAAGAGCACGCACGAAACTCTCGGGGATGTTGGGAGCGGCCGCCGGCTGGAGACGGTTGTCCCGCAGCGTCATCACCGCGCACCGTGCGCCCGGCACCTGCCGTTCGAGCATCTGCGCCAAGCCCGCCAGTACCGCATCCAGCGGTTGGTTCCGAGCGATCATTTCGATCACTTCGAGCCGGTCCTTCGCCAGGATCTCGGACCGTTTCACGTCTGTGATGTCTCGGATACTCACGAAGTAGAGCCGGCTTGTCTCTGCCTGGCATGCCGCCAGCCTCACCTCGCCGGGAAATACCGTTCCGTCGCGGCGGCGGAACTCGTATTCGAGGGTGGTTCCGTGCAATTGCCACATGCCGGAGCGGAGAAGTGAGGAGAGCGTGTGCTCAGGCACCACCCGGCCGCTCTCCTGAGCGATCGCGACCAGGGGCAGACCGGCCGCCTCGCGGCTCGAGTACCCGAACGCCGTCTCCGCGAGCTTGTTCATCTCGAGGATCGTGCCGTCCTCCCGCACAACGACCACCGCCTCGGCGGCACTCTCGAGCAGCCTCCGGTACCTCTGCTCGGACTCTTCCCGGGCGCTGCGCAGAAAATCGAATTCCGTGTAGTCTTCGGTGACGATCAGTCCCTGCACCTCAGCGGTATTCCGCGGCTGGAAGGCGGCCAACCGCGCCCTCAGTATCCGCTTCTCGCCGTTGGCGCCCGCCTCCACCAGGACGTTGCTCACGGAGGTTCTGGTCTCCAGCACATGGCGGGCCCATCTCGTCAGCGGTTCACACACAACAACTGTCCCCAGGCTCATGCCTCGGATGTCCGGCTCCGTGAGGCGGAGGCTATCGACGAACGCACGGTTCGCGTAACGCACGGAAAGATCCGGCGAGAAAACGAGCACTCCCGAGGGAAGGTTGTCCGCGATGTCCTCGATGGTCCTGGAACTCTCCTCCACGTACTTGAGGACCGCGCCCATCGCCTCTGAAATGCCGTTGAACATCCGCGGCAGCTTAGCGAGGTCGGTCCGGGACGCCGCCCGGCTGGGATCCCCGAACGGGCCGTTCGCTGCGTGACGCACGATCGCTTCCACGAACCGCCGCGCTCGAGTGCCGCCGGCCGTGATGACCCAGGCGCCGGAGTAAAGCAGCATGAGCGCCGCGGCAGTGATTGCCGCCATGACGCAGATGAGCCACTGCTGGAGTGCAAGCCTTCGCTGTCTCGTCGCATCCCCGAGCCCGTCCCACGCTTCGACCATGGCAATCACCTTCGGCTCGAGGTGGCGAGCGTCTTCGGTGCCCCTGCGCGCGGCCGCTTGCCGTAATGGTTCCTTGATCTCCCGCCACAGCTGCCGGACTTCTGCGAGCCCTCGTGAGAGTCGTGTCGGGAGAGGCAGCACGCCTCGGTCCCGGCTGATATGGTCCTCGAGCAATGCGAGAGCGGTGTCGAACTCGGTGATGAGGAGTGGATCCCCTCCACTCCAGTCGCCAGGGTGGCCTTTTGGCTGGCGGACCAGCGACAGGAATTCCCGGGACAATTCCAGTTGCCGGTTGGCCAGTTCGACACAGCGTTCGACGCGGTCGGCGCGAACCCAGAAGACCCGGCAGATCGCCAGCAGAAAAAGACCGACGCAAAGCATGGATACGACTACGGCGAGAGAGTGCCTGCCCTCTCGCCAGACTCGCACGGTTTTCCGGATGCGGCTGACCCACTTGGCCGTCACTGCAGGAGCGATCTTACTGACTTCGGCGCAGCCGGGAGAATAGCTCGGTCGTCGATCCTGTACCGGTACCTTGTGGGTGCCGCACGCTCCACGCGACGCCTACAGGGGACGATATCCAGCCGACCGGCTGGTTTTGCCGCGGGAAGGCCGCGAGGCGTAGGACAAGGGTTCTGGTTCGAGGGCCGGAAAGACCCAGGACCAACCCTTCCGGCACGATTGCGCGGCCGGCCGGGTTTCTCCCGACTGAAACTAAAGTGCCATAACAGGGTCGTGCGCAGGTCCGGTACGAACGCCGTTTTTCGGGCGATAGGAATGACGCGCTCTGGCTCATAGAATCGGTTACGACACCGGGCAGGCCGAACCGCGGTACCGCGGCGGCGGGTGTCAACACGGAGGTACAAGACATGCGGCAAAATGAGGCACGGCGGCACTCGCGGAGACCGGTCGATTGCGAGCTCTCCCTTTCCTGGCAGGATAGGGTCGGCAAGACAAGATTCATTCGAGCGCGGGGACTCGACGTCTCCGAAACAGGCGCGCGCGTCGAGACGGAAGAACGGATAGATCCCAACTCCTACGTGTTCATCAACATGGATCAATACGGTCTCGCGGGGTCTGCGTCAGTTCGACACTGCACCCGCCGGGACGGCAAATTCGTCATCGGGCTGGAGATGAATGACGTCAAGCGGGGCGACGACATTCCGGATGACGACGATCTCGCGGACTACTACGAGTTCCTTCAGATTAGTCCCAACGCCGAGACGGAGACGATCCAGCGCGTGTATCGAATGCTCGTCGTGCGGCTCCACCCCGACAACCCGGAAACCGGGGACTGTGAGAAGTTCCTGCAACTCAACCGGGCGTACCGGACGCTCATCGATCCCCAGAGGAGAGCCGCCTACGACTCCCGCTTGAGCCGGCGACGGAGCGAACCGATTAAGGTGTTTGAGCTGAAGGAATTCATCGGCGGTGTCGAGGGCGAGGCTAACCGCCGTTTGGGCGTGCTTTGTCTGCTCTACATGCGCCGGCGCTCGAATCCTGAAGATCCGGGCTTATCGCTGTTGGAGTTCGAACAAATGATGTCGTTTCCGCGCGAGCACCTGATGTTCACGTTCTGGTTCCTCAAAGAGAAAGAATTCATCCGCCCGGAGAATAACGGGGACTGCGTAATCACCGCGCTCGGCGCCGATTTTGTCGAGTCTAGCATCCCCGCGCACCGGTCCCTCTACAACCTGTTGCACGCGCCCGAAGGGGAACCCGCTCCTTACGCCAGAGACCTTGAGGTTGAGCACTCGGCGGCTTAGTAGCGGCGGCCGTTGCGACTTTCGGGACGGATCGATCATCTGCTACCCTTGGACTTCCCGATGGAATCGCGCTGCCTGCGTCACACGGAACTTCCCCATACCAGCCGGTTGTTCGAGGACTATGTCTACCATTTTGAGAAAGTTGCCGGCTTTTATGAACTCCCTCCCCGTCAGCCTGCGAGTTTCCAGGAAGCCGTAA
>JAEHDI010000186.1 GCA_016880505.1 Bryobacterales bacterium
CGCATCGGCCGGTGTTGGGCGGCTTGTACGCGGGTCTGGCGAATCTTTACCGGGACACTGGCCACGAGGACTGGGCGAAGTCGGCCGAGGCGAAAGAGCGGGCGCTCCTGCGGCCCGATTGTGCCAGGTCGCGGGCGGATTGCGACTTCGCCGCTGGCCGCTACTGGGAGGTGCTGGACGCGACGAAAGTGGGGAACTCCGCCGAAGCGCTCTATTGGACGTCGCGCGCCTCTCAGGAAATGGCTGGCCAAGCGTACGCGCGACTCGCCCAGTTGCCGCCGTCCGCGGAGAGTCACGAACTTGCGGCCCGCGAACTCGACCGGCGCGGCCGGAATCTAGAGGCGGCCAAGGAGTGGCGCCAGGCGATATCGCTGTCTCCACGGAGCCGCCGCCTCAAAGCCGGCCTGGCGTGGTCCCTCTACATGGGGCGGGACCACACGGCCGTGACGGAATTGCTGGACGGGCTGTTACGCGAGGATCCGGATTCGGTAGAAGTCAACTTCCTGCGTGGGGCCAGTCTGGCCAACACGGAGCAGTTCGACAAGGCAATTCCCTACCTAGAAAAAGCGCTTTCGCGGGATCCCACGTTCCTTCCGGCGCGAGCCGCTCTCGGACAGGCTTATCTCCGCGTCGGAAAGGCGGAGCAGGCGATCCCGCACCTGAAGGCGTCGTTATCGACGGACGAGGACGGCAGCCGGCACTATCAACTTGTCCGTGCGTACCAGGCGCTCGGCCGGCTGGACGATGCCCGCGAGGCCCTGGCGGAGCACCAGAAACTCCTTCAGACGATAGCGGAACGGGCGCGTCAGGAATACGGGGGCGGGATCACCGCCCCGTAGCCCGCCGCCCGCGCACCGTCAGTTACAACTCGGACGCTTTCACGCCCGCCGAGTGGCGGTAGCCGACCCACTTAATGAAGGCGATGACGTCCGCTAGTTCTTCGTTGGTGTACTCGAGCGAGCTTGGCGGATGCTTCCAGGAATCGTTGTCCTTCATGGAGCCGATTTCCGCCTTCTCCATCTTTCGGAGTTCGGGCGGCGTCTTGCTGAGGTCGTACAACTCGACGACCTTGTCGTCTTCCTTGACTTTCATCGCCGGGAATGGATCTCCGGTTTTGGGTTCGACCTTCTGCACGTACTGCGTCCGGGTCGATTTGATTGCCATGACGAACGCCCGAGCAGGGAGACGGGCGACGGCCTTGAGATCGGGCCCCGCAGGTGTACCGCGCCCGGCCAAGACGTGGCACGCCCCGCAAGGCTGGCCTTTCGTGCTCTCAAAGAAGAGTTTGTAGCCCCGCTGGGCCTGTGGCGGTCCCGAGAACGTCGTTGCCTGCGCGGGTTCTGTCTGAGGCGTACCGGCGGCAGCCTGAAAGAGAAGGACAGCGAGCCATATCATGAATTCCCTCCACGGTGGAGCGATGTAGCGCTCCGGCATCATTATGCCATCAAGAGGGCCGCGCGCCTAGGGTCCTCCGCTGCGCCGCGAGGGAGCATGGGCTCCGCTTCTTGACATCCCTCGATCGCTTTCATAGCGTAGAGTCTTCAAGGAATACTATGCGCAACACTCGGATCCTATTCACTGCCACCCTGGTGGCGTTTTCGATTGCGTCCTCGGCCTGGGCGCAGCTCGGTCTGTTCTCGCGCGAGCAACGCGTCATGTTCACGCCCGAGTGGAAAGGCGAGCGATTCGACGATGGACGCCCGAAAGTGCCGGACTCGATCCTTCAACGCATGGGCGAAGTCACCGCCGAGGAGGCCTGGGGTGTCCTGCGCGGGGCCAAGTACAACCTCCAGTTCGATGGGAACTGGCAGCAGATCATCACCGTACCCGGTAAGAGACTGGTCGGCCGCGTTGTGACGGCGGTGTTCATGCCTGTCCGGCCCGACGTTAACTCGGTTATTGCCGCCAAGGGCAAGGAGGAAGGGCGCGTGCAGACTGGCGGCCAGAATTCTTGGGTCATCGACACGCTGAAGCCCGGCGACGTCCTGGTAGTGGACATGTTCGGCAAGATCAAGGACGGCACGTTCATCGGCGACAACCTCGGGACTTCGATTTTCACGAAGACGGGCACCGGACTCGTGGTAAACGGCAGCGTTCGGGACCTGTCGGGGATTCAGGAGATCAAGGGCTTCACCGGCTATGTGCGCGGCTTTCACCCCTCGGCCATCGCCGACGTCATGCTGATGGGGATCAACGTGCCGATTCGTATCGGTGAGGTCACCGTCATGCCGGGCGATATCGTCCTTGGAGATCCCGAGGGCTTGACCTTCATTCCGCCGCATCTCGCCGAGAAGGTGGTCGCCAGCTCGGAGGACGTGCGCTTCCGCGACGAGTGGGGCCACCAGATGCTGCGCGAGGGGAAGTACACCCCCGGACAGATAGACAGCAAGTGGACTCAGAAGATGGAGCAAGAGTTCCGCCAGTGGGTGGAGCAGCGGAGACAGACGCCGAAGAAGTAGCTACTCTACGTAACGGGAGGTCTTTATGTATCATTTTCGGGCCTTATTGTGCCTTTTTGTTGTGTTGATCGCCGCTCCTGCGGTCTTCGCCGCGGCGCCGGTGAAGATCTGGGAGCAGGACATTGTTATTCCGACGTATCCGATCGGTCCGGCAGAGCCGAATCCGATGTTCTACTTCGGGCGTGTCTACCAGGGCGCACGGGGCGCCATCTATCCATATCCGCTCTACGACAAGCTGACGGACAA
>JAEHDI010000187.1 GCA_016880505.1 Bryobacterales bacterium
CGGACTGCGGATCCGGCGTTGTGAGAATGAGACGGACCTGAGCGTAGCGGCCCTGCGGTTCGACCGAGTCGCTTGCGGAAAGCCACTCGCTCCAGGTTTTCGGTTCCTGGAAATACGTGCCGCCTGTGCGAAGCTCCACATTCACCGCGGAGCCTGCCGGAATCTCGGCATTCACTGCCACGCGCAGGTTCTTTGCGACGGCCTCCTCGGCCAGTAAGCCCTCCCCGGTGAGGTCGATGACATCGGTGACGATGATGCCGCGGCTCTCGGCGGTCCAGTTGCGAGTATCGAGGACGAGACGGTCATCCTTCTGCAGGACCCGGCTGGCTTCGAGGCCGCCATAGAGGTCAGCCGCGGTGAAGGTTCGATCGATAACGCGTGAGGTCCCGGCGCAAGAGGCGAGGACCACGCACGCGGCGCAGACGGCGAGTGTGAATTGTCGCGGCAACCGGTTCATTCTTTCACACCCGGGGACGCCTGTGGTACACTCCGGAAACTTCTCATGACCAGGCACCTGACACGCCGGGATTTCGCTCGAGTTACGGCTTCGTTGGCAGCGGCGCCGGCGGCGGCATTTTCCCGCGGACGCGATTTTCCGCTGGTAGACTACCACGTCCATGTCGAGCGCGAGATGACCATCGAGAAGGCGCTCAAGATCGCAGCGGAGCGACGAGTCAAGATCGGCGTCGCCGAGCACGGCGGCTGTGCGGAAGAGATGCGGGATGACGCCGGCCTGCGCCGCTACATCGAACGGCTGTCGCCCTATCCGGTATACAAGGGAATGCAGGCGGAGGGGCTGGACTGGGCGCGCTGCTTTTCGAAAGAGGCCATCTCAGAGCTCGATTTTGTGTTGTCGGATGCGCTGACGTTCCCGGAGAAAGACGGCCGGCGAGTGAGGCTCTGGACCCAAGAGGCGAAGATCGGGGACAAACAGGACTTCATGGAGCGGTACGTGGACTTCAACGTCCGCGTGATCGCTACGGAGCCGATCGACATCTTCGCGAACCCGACGTTCCTGCCCGAAGCGATCGTTGGGGAATACGACACGCTCTGGACGGCGGGACGGATGAAGAGGGTCATCGATGCGGCCGTGGAGCACGAAGTCGCGATCGAGATCAACGCGCTCTACCGGATTCCGAGCCTTGCGTTCCTTCGGACGGCGAAAGACGCTGGGGTGAAGTTCTCATTCGGCTCGAACACTCACGGGGACGGCATTGGCAAGCTTGACTACTGCCTCGAGATGGCAAAAACGCTTGGGCTGTCGAGCAAACACATGTTCTCGCCGGCATCGCGCGAGAGCAAGCCAGTAATGCGGAGGGCGGCCGGCTGATGATTCGAACTGACCCCGCTGGATCCCCGCCAGGACGGTCCACAGCGGAAAAGCTATCCTGTTAGGAACGATCGGAAGACCCGAGCGCACTGGTTTGCAGCATTCCCGGCTTAGGAGGTCATTGTGAAGCGTCGCGATCTGGTTGCCGGCCTGGCCCTAGCCAGCATCGGGGCCGAGGCCCAACAACACGACACGGAGTCCCTCTATATTCCCCAGCCACAACGGGTTGAAGACAGGGAGGTCCTCCATGACTTCATGGATGAGTTTCCCTTCGCCGATCTTGTTACCTCCACGCCTGCCATTCGCATTACGCATATCCCGGTAATGCTCGACCGGACCGCAGGCAAGTACGGGATTCTCTACGGTCACCTTTCTCGCCAGAATCCCCAGAGCCGGATGCTTGACGGCCAGCATCCCAGCCTGGTCGTCTTCCATGGACCTCACGGCTACATCTCACCCACCTGGTACGAGAAGACCGAGGTTGTTCCGACGTGGAATTTCGCCGTTGTGCATGTCAGCGGCAAACCCAGGCCG
>JAEHDI010000188.1 GCA_016880505.1 Bryobacterales bacterium
CGTTCCCATTTCGAAGAGGGGCTGAAGAGCGGAGGTCTCGGCTACCGGCTTGTGCTGACCTCGGCCAGTTGGAGCGAAGAGGTCCCGGCTGGTCACCTGTTCGTCCTCAATCAGACGTGGGTCAACCGCAACGTCGGACGCCTGTACGTGCGGCATCCGCTGAGGCTGTACCTGACCGACTCGGAGGGCAACGTCAGGTTCAGCCAGGCCGACGGGGCGTTTGACCAGACGGGATGGGTCGCGGGCGAGACGTACCCGATCATCGGCGTCTACTACCTCCCAAAGGACCTCGCTCCGGGCCAGTACGACGTGCGCGTCGCAATGGTCGACCAGAACGGCGAGCCTCGCATCAACCTCGCCATTCTGGGAGCCGATTCGCAGAAGAGATACCGGCTGGGGACCGTGCGCATTGTCGCGCCATAGTCCACACCTACACCAGGAGTGAATCCGATTGCCCGATACAACACGCTTGTTCGATCTGTCCGGCAGGGCCGCGGTCGTAACCGGCGCGGCGTGCGGCCTGGCAGGCGCCGGCGCTAACGTCGAGGCCGCCGACGTACTCGAGCCGCAATCTCAACCGCCCGACCAGGTGATGTTCCGGGACCGCGGACTTGTCATCGGCGCGCGACGTCGACGCTCTGGTCGAAGAAGCGTGCCGACGGTTCGGCCACATCGACATCATGGTCGCCAATGCCGCGATCCCCGGCGGGGCGCGGGCCGAGGACGAGACCGAGCAGGGCTGGGACCAGGGAGCGGACTCCTAGGGCAGGTACAGGCTCGGGACAATCCGGGTTCTTCCTCCGGAAAGTTCCGTAGGGTGCGATCTCTCCCGTTGCCTGTAAGGGTTTGTCGCGCGTGGCCTGATGATGCAGCATCGCCCGCCCGCGGCCGGGTGCGGCGGTCATTTGGGCGGCGCTGAGACTACCTCGGAGCGTGCTCGGCGTTGCTTCTCCTCGAGCAAGTCCGCGAATTGCTCCTGGATGAGCTGGTACTTTTCCTGGAGCAACTGACGCACCGCTTGGCTCACCTCGGCCGCTCGCGCCGCCTCGCCGCGCTGGGCGAGGACCCGGCTCAGTTGATATAGCGCCTTGGTGTGTTTGGGATTGAGAGCGCAAGCCCGTTCCAGGTGACCGAGGGCACTTTGCTCATCGCCTTGAATCAGGTACAGTTTCCCCAGCCGATAGTGGGTATTCGCAAACAATGGATTGAGCCTCAGAGCCTTCTCGAGCACCAGGCGCGCACGTTCGAGCTGCGCCGTATCCTCAGGCCCAGCGGTCTCCATCAACAAAGCTCCGTGGATGTAGTTCAGCAACGGTGAATCGGGAAGATGCCGGAGGGCGGTTTGGAGTAGGACTGAAGCCTCCTCTTCGCGCTCAGCCACCAGCAGGAGATGAGCCAGCGCGACATAGGCCGCCTCGTTGTCGGGATTCAGTTCGAGAGCCGCGCGGTAGTACTTCTCGGCTTGACCGGGGTCATTGCTTCGCTTTCTGAGCTGGCCCAACTGGACGTACAGGCGGTCTTTCTCGGTACACTTTCCCATGCCCTCGGCAATCACCCGTCCAGCGGACTCGAGGTCGCCCACATCAATCAACACCGTGCTCAAGTCCAGGTAGTGGTCCGCTGCGGCGGGTTCCGCGGCGATCGCACGCTGGAAGGAGGCGGTCGCGACGTCCGGCCGGTTCAGGCGGTGGTAGATCCACCCTCGCAAATTCCAGATCTCGGCTTTCCGCGCCCCGCGTGAGATCAGCTCTTCCACAGTGGCGCGTGCGGCTTCCCGTTGTCCGGACCGGTGTTCGAGCAAGGCGAGATTAAAGCCCACGTCATAAGAGCCGGGCTTCCTCCTCCATAGATCTTCGAAGACTTCTGCGCCCTCGGCGTTCGCTTCAAAGCGCGCCAGGAGCACTCCCAGCTCGAAACGTTCCGCAAATCGCGCGTTCGAGTTGGCGAGCATTTCGCGGGCTGTCGCAATCGCCTGTTCCCGCTCTCCGAGCATCAAGTGAACGCGGGTCAGAGCGAGGAGAACGCGTCCCTCACCTGGGGCAAGCTGGCGAGCCTGGAGCAGGCGCGCCCGTGCCCTGGGCAAATCGGCATTTTCAATCGCCAGCAATCCGAGAAACAATTCCGGGACGAAGTCCCCCGGCTGAATCCGGGCAAGGGCATCGAATTCCGCCGCTGCAAATTTCCAGCTGCGTTGGAAGAATGCGTTGGAGGCGCGGTTCTTTCTGGCAGGATAGAAATCCGGCGCCAAGGCAAGAGCGCGATTGTACGCTTCGTCCGCCTCCTTGAGACGCCCGAGCTGGCTAAGGACCACTCCCACCAGGTTGTGGACCTTGGGATTATCAGGTTCGGCTTTGGCGGCCTTCTCGAGTTCTGCGAGCGCGGGCGTGAGTTTCCCAGAACGGGCCAGTTCAGCTCCCCGGGTATAGTGGGACGCCGAGGATAACGCCTGTTCCCCGGCTGGAGTTGGCTGTCCACCCCAGACTGTGGCAAGCACCAGGAACAAGGTGTATGCGACAGTCGTGGCACTCATAGTGAAACCAGCGCTAGCCGCTGCGGGCGGGGTTCAGACCGTTTCTTCGGCCTTTCGGAAGGCTTCCACAATGAGCTCCTCGGACTCCGAGATGTGGCGGACCATCTCGTCCCGGGCCTTCTGCGGATCACGAGAACGAACCACTTCGAACAACTCCCGGTGAGAGGTAAGCTCCCGCCTCTTGAACTCCTCGGGATCCTCAGCTTCGGCCTCAATCAGTTCACCACCGTTCGCCATCAGGTGATTGAATGAACGGACAAGCTTGGTCAACACCGCGTTGTGTGTGGCTTTCGCGATCCCGTAGTGAACTTCAGGAGCAACAGAGGCCACACTTTCTCCGCGCTGGATCGCTCGTTCAAGCTGGGTGAGTACATCTTCGATAAACCAGAGGTCTTCCAGCGTAGCCCGCTCCGCGGCAAGAGCCGCCGTTCCTGCCTCCACGATCTTGCGAGTTTCGATCACCTGTAAGATCGCTTCCTTCTCTAGAAGAATTGCCAGCACATCCGCATTGACAATGTATTCCGGACTGACGTGCTTGACGAAGCACCCCAACCCTGGGCGGATCTCAATCAGGTTGAGGACCGCCATCATCTGAAGCGCCTCGCGAATGCCGGTCCGGCTGATTCCGAACCTGCTGATCAGCTCATTCTGCGAGGGCAGTTTGCTGCCTGGCTTGAAAGTTCCCTGCTTCAGCCATTCAATGAGTTGCTGCAGCGTCTGAGTTGACAGCGTGTCGCGCAGCCCCGACCGAGGCTCAGTGAGCCCAGGTGCATTCATCATTACCGCGGATCCTCCGACATGGGCAGATCATACATCTCACACTTATCATACTAGATCTGTCTCACCGCCCTTCAGGTTCAGATCGAATCCCAGTAGAAGAGCTGAACGAGACGGTCACCCGGCTGCACGGAGGCCATCGTGCGGAGTATGGCTACCAAGCCGCGCCTGGGCGCC
>JAEHDI010000189.1 GCA_016880505.1 Bryobacterales bacterium
CACTCCGCGCGTTCGATTACGAGCGACTCGCAGGCCTCGTTCGCGGCAAGGAGGTGGTGGCACTCGGGCCGGGTCTTGGTACCCATCCGGAGACCGTAGCCGTAGTGCAGCGGCTGGTTGAAGAGGTTGAGGTTCCGCTAGTGATTGACGCCGACGGTCTCAATGCCCTTGCCGGCGTCGAGTTCGGAGGGCGCGGGCTGGTGTTGACTCCGCACCCGGGTGAGATGGCGCGGCTGGCGGGGTCGAGCACGGTGGAGGTGCAGAGCGATCGGGTTGGCGCGGCGCGATCATTTGCAATGTCACGCAAGGTAACGCTCGTACTCAAAGGTCAACGGACGCTGCTTGCGTTTCCGGACGGGAACGTTTGGATAAACCCAACAGGCGCACCGGCGATGGCCACTGGCGGCAGCGGCGACATTTTGACCGGGCTGATCGCCGGGCTGCTGGCGCAGTTCCCGAAACGCGCGAATGCCGCGATCGCAGCCGCCGTTTTCCTGCACGGTCGGTGCGGGGAGCTGGGCGCCGCCGCGCTCGGCGAAAAAGCGTTGATTGCTACCGACATGCTGGAGTTTCTCCCGGAGGCGATGGATGAGTGCGCGGGCGTATCGGACGCACTCTGAGGAGGAGACTGTCGCTTTCGGGGAGGCGTTGGCCGCCCGATTGCCGGCCCGCGCGACGATCCTGTTGATCGGCAACCTCGGCGCCGGCAAGACAACGCTCGCCAAGGGAATCGTGAAGGGGTTGGGCGCCGCGGACCCGGAGGAAGTCTCCAGCCCGACGTTTACGCTCATTCACGAGTACGGCGAGGACAGAAAGGTGTACCACGTTGATCTGTACCGCATCGAACGCCCGCGCGAAGCGGCGTCGCTCGGGCTTGAGGAACTCCTGGAGCGGGACAGCGTGGTACTGATCGAGTGGGGCGAGCGGTTTCCGGAGCTGTGGCCCGCGGACCGGATTGAGATCCGGCTCGACCGCATTGACGACGATACGCGGGAGATCCTGGTGGCGGGACTGGCGGAGTAGGCAGTCTTTTCGTCAGTTCTCCCGGACGATGTACAGTTCTTCGATCACTGCCCGGTAGTTGGACAGGACGCGGCTTCGGCGGATCTTCAGTGTGGCGGTCAGTTCGCCGCCCTGGATCGTCAGCTCGCGATCGAGGATACGGTATCGGCGAATCTGTTCAAACGGCGCCAACTGCGCGTTGACGTGGGCCACCGCTCTTTTGACTTCCGCGACGACGGGGGGAGCGGAGACGATCTCCGACATTGGCCGGCCTCGCAGGTGTTCCGCCCCCTTCAACGTCTCCGCGACGCCCGTATTGATCGTGAGCAGCGCCGCGACGTAAGTCTCTCCGTCGCCAAGTGGGACGACATGGTTGATGATCGGTTCGAGCTTGAACAAGCCTTCGATCCGCACCGGGTAAATCTTCTTGCCGTTTGAGGAGATGATGACTTCCTTCTTCCGGCCGGTGATGTAGATGAACCCGGCGGCGTCGATTTCGGCGGTATCGCCGGTGTACAGCCAGCCGCCCCGGAGCACCTCCAAGGTGGCCTTCGGATCGTTGAAGTAGCCGGTAAAGAGACAGGGCGCACGAACGAGCAGTTCTCCGTCCGGGGCAAGGCGAATTTCCACGCCGGGTAGCGGCTTTCCGATGCTGCCCGGCCGTGGGCGATCGAGCGGGTTGAGGATCACGATACCGCCCTCGGTGAGCCCATACCCTTCGACGATCGGCATTCCGATCACCTCGAAGAACTCGGCGAGTTCCTTGCCGAGCGGGGCGGCGCCGGAGACAGGCAGCCGGAGACGGTCGCCGAAACGCACGCGGAGCTTGCGGAACACAAGCCTGTCCGCCAGTTTCAGGGTGTTCCGCATCCATCGCGGAACGGACTTCCCATCGCGCTCACGACGGCGCGCGTCAATGCCCAGTCCCAGCGCACCATAGAACAGCTTGCGAACAATCGGCGAGCGCTTCTGGATTTCGGTACACGTGCTGGTGTAGACGCGCTCCCAGAATCGAGGAGGCGCCAGGAAAATGGTCGGGCGGACCGAGCGAAGCGCCGGCGGGAGCTTGGCCAGGCTCTCGACGAACCAGACGGGCGTGCCGCAACAAATCGGCAGCAGTTCAACGACGACGCGTTGCGCGATGTGAGCGGAGGGCAGGAAGGCGATGGTGGCGTCTTCCGGCGTCAAGCCGAGCACGGCCGGCCCCATGTCCATGTTCGCCAGAAGCGCGGCGTGCGAAGCCAGCGCCATTTTGGGCTCGCCGGTCGCGCCCGAAGTCAGGTAGAGGATGGCCGGATCCGAAGGGTGAAGCTCGCTCGCGATGCGGGCGGGCAGGCCGGGATCGGACTCGATAGAGCGACGGCCACGCTCGCGCAAATCCTCCAGGGAGAGGGCGCTCTCGGCGGTCCCGGTGAGAAGGATCCAATCGACCGCGAGAGGGGGATCGCCGGCGGCCTGGAGCACGCGCAAGGTATCGGGATCCTCGACGAAAACGGCCTTCGCACCGCAGGATCGCAGGGTGTGAACGAGGAGCGCGGCGGGGTAACTGCCGTACATCGCCGCGGCGACGGAACCGTTGGCCAGAATGCCAAGATCAGCCAGGTAGAACTCGGCGCGGGTTTCGGAGTCCAAGGCGACGATGTCGCCCTTGCCGATACCGAGAGAGCGCAAACCGGCGGCAATTTCGCGCGCGATGTCCCGGTATTCGATCCAGGAATAGACCCGGTGTTTTCCTTCCCCGGCAGGCTGGCAGAGAGCAGCGAGCTTGCCGAACTGCGAGGCTGCCTCTTCCAGCGCGGTAAATGCCGTGCGGTGCCCCAATCGAAAATCCTAGCATGCACCCCGGCGCCGCGCCGCCGGTTAGAATGGGCCGGATGGTGTGGGAAAAAGAGCTCGAAGTTGCGCGGGCGGCCGTTACGCAGGCGGGCGAGATCGCGCTGCGCTATCAGGCGCTAGGGGTGGAAGCGGAGACGAAGGCGGACGAGTCGCCCGTTACGGTGGCGGACCGCGAATGCGAAAAACTGATCTCGCGGATTCTGCTCGAGGCGTTTCCGGACGACGGACTTTTGGGCGAGGAAGGCGCGCGAAAAGAAAGCCGGTCGGGTCGCCGTTGGATCATAGATCCCGTCGACGGCACCCGCGACTTCGTAAGGGGCAGCGACACATGGGGCATGCTGATCGCTCTCGAAGCGGATGGCGAGGTCGTCGCCGGCGTGTGTCACCAGCCGGCGCAGAAGGAGTTGTATTCCGCGTCTCGTGACGCGGGCGCCTTCCGGAACGATAACAGAGTCCGGGTGTCGGAGATCACATCGCCTTCGCAATCGGTGCTCTGCGTGAACGGAATCAACGACATCGCAGATCTTCCATTTGCAGGCCGGCTGCTGGAATTCACGGAGCAGTTCTGGGCCGTTCGCAGCATGGGCGGATGCCAGGACGCGATGATGGTCGCGGGAGGGCGGGCCGAAGCCTGGATCGAGCCGAGCGCGAAGCCGTGGGACCTCGCGCCCCTGAAGGTCATCGCCGAGGAGGCGGGTGCGCGGTTCTTCAATTTCGATGGCGGGTCGAGCATCTACGGCGGAAATTGTATTCTGTGCGTGCCCGCGCTGGAGGAATTGATGCGGCGGTTCCTGGGCCCGTAGAGCGATAATCGCTGCATGACACGCAGAGACGCGCTTCGTACCTTGGGTGGCGCCGCGGCTGCCGGTTTTCCGCACATCGCAAAGCCGCAGGTCAAGCGCCCGAATGTCCTGTTTGTCATGACTGACGATCAGCGCTGGGATGCCATGAGCTGCGCCGGTAACCGGATTCTGCGGACGCCGAACATGGACCGGCTGGCGGAGGGCGGCGTGCGCTTCAGCGAAGCGTTCGTCACTAACTCGCTCTGTTCGCCGAGTCGCGGGACGATCCTCACAGGCCTCTACTCGCACACGCACGGCGTAACCACCAACGAAAACGGGTCGCACTATTTCCGCGTCGGGACGGTCAATTTTCCGATGCTGCTACAGGAGGCGGGGTACTACACCGCGCTGGTCGGCAAGTGGCACATCGCGTCGGAACCGGCCGGATTCGACCACTGGCTGATCTTGCCGGGACAGGGCGTCTACGTTGACCCGGTGATGATTTCGAAGGGGAGCCGCATGCAGTTTCGCGGGCACGTGGAGGACGTCATCGGCGATCAGGCGCTGGAGACTCTGAAGAGCCGCCCGAAGGACAGGCCCTTCTGCCTGCTCTACCAGTTCAAGGCGCCACACCGGACCTGGATTCCGGCGCGGCGGTTCGAGAAGATCTACGACAGCATCACGATTCCCGAGCCGCCAACGTTCGATGTTGACCTGAGCGGCCGGCCGGCCGCAGTGCGGAACTCGGACATGCAAATCCGCGACATGATCGACTTTCAAAACCGCGGCGTCCCCGCCAGCCTGCCCCCGAAGGAGCGCAAGCGCCGCAACTTCCAGCTCTTCTTGAAGAACTACTACCGAACGCTGCTCGGTGTCGACGAGAACCTCGGCCGGGTGCTCGACTATCTGGACAAGGAAGGCCTCGCCGAGAACACGCTGGTCATTTACACGGGTGACAACGGTTTCTTCCTCGGCGAGTACGGCATGTTCGACAAGCGGCTGATGTATGAGCCCTCCATCCGCGTGCCGATGCTCGCGCGGTATCCGGCGGCAATCAGGGCGGGGCAGGTGGACCGCGAGCACATGGTGCTGAACAACGACATCCACTACACGATCCTCGACTATTGCGGTGTGAAACGGCCTGCCGCCCTGCCGGTGCATGGGGAAAGCTGGCGGCCGATTCTCGACGGTCGGCAGACGCCGTGGCGGGACTCGTGGCTCTACGAGTACTTCGAGTACCCCGGTTATCACTGCGCGGGAAAGCACAGGGGAGTGCGGACCAGGCGATGGAAGTTCATCCATTACATCCAGGAGCCGCAGGAGTACGAACTGTTTGACCTCCAGAACGATCCGCAGGAGCGCCGCAACCTGTACAGCGATCCTGCGCACCGGCAGCAGGCGGACGAGATGCGGAGAGAGCTGGAGCGCTGGCGCGATCGCACAGGGGACGACCGGTCCGCCGATGGGACGTCCACCCTTCCGTGCGTCAGCCCGAAATCGTGACGTCCGGCGGGACGCTTACTTTACGGTAATCGTGAGTTTGCGGCTCTCGGTCCGGCCATCCGCCGCCGCGGCGGTCATCGTGTAGACGGTGGATTCGTTGGGCCTCACGAGGACACAACCGCTGTGAAGATCCTTGATCGTCGGCACCCCCGGTTCGATGCGGAGTGACGTCGCATCGTCGACGGTATAGCACAACGTCGCCGGCTGACCGGCCTGAATCTCTGAGGAACTGGAGCCGAAGAGCTGGACTAACTCCGGGCGGGCGGCAGTTCTACCTTTCACGTTGACTCGAAAGGTTGCGGTCACGGTCTTGCCGTCGGATCCCTCGGCGATCAAGGTGTAGGTGGCGCCGCGGTCCGGGGTAACCGAGAAGCAACGACTTACCGCAGGTTTAAGGGTCTCGACCGGCGGCTCGATGCGGACCGTGCGCGCGTTCTCAACGCCGTAGCAGATCGTGATCGGAGTCCCTTGCTCCACCTCACCGGTATTCGCGTAGAACTGCGATATTTTCACCTCAGCGGCGGGCTCCCCGGCAG
>JAEHDI010000190.1 GCA_016880505.1 Bryobacterales bacterium
ACTGTCCTCGCTCCCGGGGCCCAGGTTTCCGCCGCGCGGACCGGCGACGAAGCGCAGATCTTTCTCCGCTCCGGCGTCGGTCCTGTTGGCATCGGGGCCGGTCGCGCGGCTGTCGGCCGCCTCGTCGAAGAACGCTTCCACCCGGATGTGATGCTGCTCGACGACGGCTTCCAGCACTGGCGCCTCGCCCGCGACCTCGACATCGTGTTGATTGATGCCCTGGCCCCTTTTGGGCCTAACCAGCATCTCTTCCCCCTCGGACGCCTTCGCGAGCCGATGGGCGCCCTGCCGCGCGCCGCCGCCTTCGTTATGACCCGTACCGAGCCGGGCCGCGGTTACGACGCCATCGTCGACCGGCTGCGAGAATACAACCGCGCGGCACCGGTCTTCTTCTCGCGCGTTGTTCCAAAAAGTTGGGTTGAAGCAGGAAGCGTCGGACGGTTCGATCCGCGCGGCCTGCCCCACACGAGGCTCGGAGCCTTCTGCGGTCTGGCCAACCCTTCCTCGTACTGGAGCACGCTTACCGCTCTTGAAATTGAACCGCTCGCCCGCTGGACTTTCGGCGATCACCACACATACAAGCCCGTCGATTTGCGCCGCCTAACTGCCCAAGCCCGTACTGCCGGCATTGAAGCGCTGCTCACCACCGAGAAGGACGCCATGAATATCAGTGAAGGCGCCCTCGCACTGCTGTCACCGCTGAAACTCTACTGGCTCGACATCACCGTCGAGGTCGATGGCGCCACCGAACTTCTCTCGCTGATTCGCAACAGGCTGTTCCGGGCGTCCTGAACTACCGCCCACTCCTCCCGGCGTATCATCGAATGGTAACCCACCACTGTTATGCGTACTTTCCACGCCGCTATGCTGATCACTGTTTTCCTCGCCGGCTCCGGTTGCCGGCAGGAGCCGAAACCACCTGTAGCAAAAATCATTCCGACGAAACTCGAGAAACACGAGCATGTCCGCACCGACAACTACTTCTGGCTCAAGGAACGTGACAAGCCCGAGGTGATCGATTACCTCAAGGCCGAGAATCAGTACACCGAAGCGGTCATGGCCCATACGGCCAACCTCCAGGCGAAGCTGTTCGACGAATTCAAAACGCGCATCAAGCAGACCGACGAGTCGGCCCCCTATCGCAAGGACGGCTACTTCTATTACTCGCGCGTCGAGCAGGGCAAGGACTACCCCATCTACTGCCGCAGGAAGGGTTCGCGCGACGCTCCTGAGAAGGTGCTGATCGACGTCAATCAGGTCGCTGCCGGCCACGGCTTCTGCTCGGTCCCGCCGCCCGCCGTCACCACCAGTGGAGCGATCATGGCCTACGCGGTCGATCTCGTCGGCCGGCGGTTCTATGATGTCCGATTCCGCAACCTCGAGACCGGAGAGGAGTACAAGGATGTTATCCGCAACGTCACCGGCAACGTTGTCTGGGCCGAAGACAACAAAACGCTCTTTTACTCGCGCCAGCACCCGGAAACCCTGCGTTCCTACCAGATTTTCCGGCACGTACTCGGGGCCGATCCCGCCGGCGACACGCTGGTCTTCGAGGAGAAAGACGAAACCTTTAGCACCTACGTCCTGAAAACGAAGTCGAAGAAGTACATCCTCATCGCCTCCCGCCAGACCCTCAGCGCAGAGTACCGTTTCCTCGACGCCGCAAAGCCTGTGGGTGAGTTCCGCGTCTTCCTCCCTCGCCAGCGCGATCACGAGTACCAGATCGATCACTTCGGCGATCAGTTCTACATCCGCACCAACCTCGCGGCGAAGAACTTCCGGCTGATGAAGACCCCCGTGGCGCGGATTGACGTCGCGAACTGGAAGGAGGTCCTGCCGCACCGCGCCGACGTCTTCTTTGAGGATATGGAGATTTTCAAGGACCACCTCGTCGTCAGCGAGCGTAAGGCGGGTCTCATCCAACTCCGCGTGATGCCGTGGTCCGGGCAGGGTGAGCACTACATCGACTTCGGCGAGCCGGTCTATGTCGCCGCCACAAGTCAGAACTATGATCTCGACACGCCCCTCGTGCGTTACGACTACAGTTCGCTCACCACGCCGAACTCGGTCTACGACTACAACATGGTTACGCGCGAGAAGAAGCTCGTTAAGCGCGACGAGGTCCTCGGCGGCTTTGATCCAGTCAATTACCAGGCCGAGCGGCTTTTCGCAACCGCGCGCGACGGAACGCGCGTTCCCATTTCCCTCGTCTACCGCAAGGGCTTCCGGAAAGACGGCAAGGCGCCGCTCCTGCTCTACGGCTACGGCTCATACGGCATTAGCACGGACCCCAACTTCAGCGCGTACCGCGTCAGCCTTCTCGACCGGGGCTTTGTCTATGCCATCGCTCACGTCCGCGGCGGTCAGGAGATGGGGCGAAGCTGGTACGAGGACGGCAAGCTTCTCAAGAAGAAGAACACCTTTACCGACTTCATCGACTGCGCGGACTACCTCGTCAAAGAACAGTACACCAGCCCGGAACGGCTGTTTGCCGAGGGCGGCAGCGCCGGCGGCCTGCTAATGGGGGCGATCTTCAATATGCGTCCCGATCTGTTCGAGGGCGTCGTCGCTCATGTCCCCTTCGTCGATGTCGTGACCACCATGCTCGACGACTGCATCCCGCTTACCACCGCCGAATACGACGAGTGGGGCAACCCGAACGAGAAGCCGTACTACGACTACATGGTCTCGTACTCTCCCTACGACAACGTGGCCGCGAAACATTACCCCAACCTGCTGGTGACCACCGGCCTGCACGACTCGCAGGTGCAGTACTGGGAGCCAGCCAAGTGGGTGGCCAAACTCCGGACCATGAAGACGGACAAGAATCGCCTGCTGCTGAAGACCGAAATGGAGGCCGGTCACGGTGGCGCCTCTGGCCGCGACAAGCGGTACAAGGAGACCGCTTTCATTTACGCCTTCCTGCTCGACCTCGTGTAGGGCCGAACCGGCGGTGCGCCCTCTTCACACGACCGGCGCACCGCCGAGCCGGAATCTCCTCCCGGTATAATCGAAGGTAGTCCCCCGGAATGAGTTCCGAAGCCAACGTAGTCGAAGTGTCAGGCCGCTCTGCCGCGGAGCGCGCTGCTCGCGCGGGCATGGCGACGCTCGTCCTCATGTCCCTGGGGCATTTCTTTGTCGACCTTTACTCAGGCGCGCTCGGTGCACTCCAGCCCTTGCTTGTGGACCGCTTTGGCACGAACCTCACTCAGGCCGGCATCCTCGGTGGGCTCCTCGTCTTCTCCTCGTCCGTGATGCAGCCGGTCTACGGCTTCCTCTCCGACCGGTACCACACGCGGATGTTCACCGTCCTCGCTCCCGCTACCGCCGGCATCTTCATCTCGTCGCTGGGGCTCGCACCGTCCTATGTCTGGTTGCTGCCGATGGTCGTCCTTGGAGGCACGGGAATCGCCTCGTTTCACCCGCAGGCCTCCGCTCGCGTCGCCTTCGGATCTACCGACCGCCGCGGCATCGCCATGGCCATCTTCATCAGCGCCGGAGCTCTCGGCTACGCGCTCGGCCCGACCTTTTTCTCCGGAATCACCGGCTCCCTCGGCCTGTCGCGAAGTTATTGGGCCGCTGTGCCCGGAGTGGTCCTCACGCTCCTGCTGTTCCCTCTGCTGCCCCCCGCGCCCTCCTCCATGACACATCCGCGCAACCGCTTCGACTGGAAGGTTCTGCGCGCCGTCCGGAAGCCCCTCACGATCCTTTACGTGCTGGTCTTCATCCGCTCCATCATCCAGATCACCTTCGGCCAGTTCCTGCCGCTTTACCTCCACCTCGAAAAGGGCTTTCCGGTCAGCCGCGCCAACTACGCACTCTCGGGATACCTCGCTGCCGGCGCGCTTGGAGGCTTTCTCGGCGGCCATCTCGCCGATCGTTTCGGCGGGCGAACCGTCATTCTGCTCTCGATGGCCGGTTCATTGCCCTTCCTGGCCTTGTTTTTCTTCGGGAGCGGGTGGGCATCCTTGCTCGGCCTCATCCTCGGCGGATTCATCCTTTTGTTTACGATTCCCGTGAATGTTGTTATGGCACAAGAACTTGCTCCGACGCAGGCAGGTACCGTCTCTGCCCTGATGATGGGATTCGCCTGGGGCACCGCGGGCCTCATCTTCATTCCGCTCACCGGCTGGGCCTCTGACATTTTCTCGATGCACAATGTGCTCGCCAGTCTGCTGGTCTTCCCGGTCGTCGGGTTCTTCCTGACACTGAAACTGAAGAAATGAGCGAACGGCCCAGAGCGGTCTGTCTGTTGAGCGGCGGCCTTGACTCCTCGGCCTGCCTCGCCTTCGCACGCAAGGAAGGCTTCGAATGCTACGCACTTTCCTTCGACTACGGCCAGCGGCACCGAGCGGAACTCGAGGCCGCGGCGCGCGTGGCCGCTGATCTCGGCGCGGCGCGGCATCTTGTCGTGAGTTTTGATCTGCGCGCCATCGGCGGCTCCGCCCTCACAGCGGACCTCGACGTGCCGAAGGCGCGTCCCGCCGAAGTGATAGGACTAGGGATTCCCATAACTTACGTCCCGGCCCGCAACACGATCTTCCTCTCGTTCGCGCTGGCCTGGGCCGAGGTGCTCGGCGCCTCCGACATCTTCATCGGCGTAAACGCTATCGACTACTCCGGCTACCCCGATTGTCGTCCTGAGTACATCGAGGCCTTCGAGCGGATGGCCGCGCTCGCGACCAAGGCTGCTGTCGAAGGCCGCACACGGGTGCGCATCCACACGCCCCTCATCCGTCTGAGCAAGGCGGAAATCGTGCGGCTCGCCGCCGCGCTCGGCGTGGACTTCCGCCTCACCGTCAGTTGCTATGACCCTGACGAACAGGGCCGCCCTTGCGGCGCCTGTGATTCGTGCCTGCTCCGGCTCAAAGGCTTCCAGCAAGCGGGACTGAAGGACCCGCTGGAATACCGCTCGTGAGAATCGCGGAGGTTTTCTACTCCATCCAGGGCGAGGGCGCCCTCGTGGGTACGCCGAGCGTTTTCGTTCGTACCTCCGGCTGCAACCTCCGTTGCGTCTGGTGCGACACGCCCTACACATCGTGGCAGCCGGAAGGCACGGAGATGGAGGTCGAGGCAATCCTGGCGGAGGTGCGGCGATATCCGACGCGTCACGTTGTCGTCACTGGCGGGGAGCCGATGATTGCGCCGGAGATCGTCCCGCTTACTGAGGGCCTGCGCGGTGCCGGGCTGCACATCACCATCGAGACCGCCGGCACCGTCGTCGCCCCCGTCGCCTGCGACCTCATGAGTATCAGCCCGAAGACGTCGAACTCCACCCCTCGCGAGCGCGACGGTGGCCGCTGGGCCGCACAGCACGAGAGCCTTCGCTTCCAGCCCCAGGTCCTGGGCCGCCTGATGTCGGACTACGACTACCAACTCAAGTTTGTCGTCCAGCAGCCCGAAGACCTCGACGAAATCCTCCGCATGGTCGCCGACCTCGGCGCAGACCGCCGCAAAGTTATCCTGATGCCCGAAGGAACCGACCCCGCCACCCTACGCCAGCGTTCCCTTTGGATTGCCGAGCTTTGTAAGCGAGAAGGCTTCCGCTTGAGCCCCCGCCTCCACGTCGATCTCTGGGGCGCCCGCCGCGGCGTCTGAGCTACCGAACGCGCACGACTCCACTTTTTCTGTGCTCTCTGCGCAGCACGTTTACCGGGAACACTCACTCATGCCCCGGTGTCTAACTCGGCATGCTTGAGGTTCATGGACTTACGAAGCATTACTCGGCCATCCCGGCGTTGGACGATGTCAGCTTCACGATCCATCCCGGCGAGGTCCTCGGCTATCTTGGCCCCAACGGTTCGGGGAAAAGCACTACCGTGAAGATGATCACTGGTCTTCTCGATCCGACCCGCGGCCACGTCTACTTCCACGGACGGGACATCAAGGATGACCTGCCCGGCTACAAACGCTCGGTCGGCTACGTTCCCGAAGAGCCGCACATCTACCCGTATCTCACCGGGCGGGAGTATCTACTGCTGGTCGGTCGCCTTCGCTGCCTGCCCGAGAAGGCCCTCGGCGAAAAAGCCGATGCACTGCTGCGTCTGTTTGGTCTCCAGTCCGACCGCCACTCCCTGATGGCGTCGTACTCCAAGGGAATGCGCCAAAAGGTGCTCATCTGCAGCGCCCTGCTGCACGACCCCGAGCTGCTGGTATTCGACGAGCCGCTGTCAGGCCTCGACGTTACGACGGCGCTCGTTTTTCGTGATCTGGTCCGGGCGCTCGCGAGCCGCGGCAAGATTATCCTCTATAGCTCCCACGTTCTCGAAACAGTTGAAAAAGTCTGCTCGCGCGTCGTTATCCTCAAGCGCGGGCGCATCGCGGCAGATGGCGACGTCCTTGAGCTGCGCGACCTGTTGCAGGCGCCGTCGCTGGAGAGCGTGTTCGCGCAACTCGTGCTCCAGGAAAGCACCGAGGGTATTGCCAGCGACATCGCGGATGCGATGAGAATCGCCTGAGAGGAGCGCGTCATGTCGATTCGGGAGAGCCGCTTCGGCCGTCTTGTCGAGCACTTCTTCGCCGGTTTTCTTGATAACGACCTCATAAGCTCGCCGGAAACCGGAATGCACGCCGCACTCACGCAGATCCTTGGCCTGGTGGCCGCGCCCGGCTGTTTCTACTGCCTGCTCATGCTGCTCAAGTACGCGGCGGTCGACTACCCGGAGCGCGAGATAATTACTTGGCCTGACAAGATCCTGTTCATCAGCTTCTCCATGATCCTCGCCGGTTTACTCTCCGTGGTCGAATGGGATGCTCTGTTCCCTGACCGGCGCGACTATCAGGTGTTAGTGCCGCTTCCGATCACAACGCGCCTGCTGTTCGCCACGAAGCTTTCATCCGTACTTTTGCTCCTGGGCATCTTGTGGGCGGCGGTGAACTTGGGTCCGGCCGTCATGTTTCCGGCAATCGTGGGTTCTGTTACCAAATCCAGCTTCGATTACATGCGGTTCGTAGCCGGACATGTCATGGCGACCTTCGCCGCGTGCTCCTTCGTGTTCCTGTTCTTCGTCGGCCTGCAAGGCATAATGTTGAACATACTGAGTCCGAAGTGGTTTCGGCGCCTGTCGGTTTACATTCAGCTCGCCACGGTACTCGCATTGGTTCTCCTCTTTCTTCTTCTGCCAATGCTGCTCTTCTCTGTCACAGCACGGGTGCACGGGAACGACCCATGGATGTACGCGTTCCCGCCCTTCTGGTTCCTCGGACTGTACCAGGAGTTGATCGGCCGCGGCAGTCCGGTGTTCTCGCCGCTCGCGCAGGTCGCCGTTGCGGCTATCGCCGCCTGCGCGGCGCTGTCCGGTTTGGCCTACTGGATCAGTTACCGGCGTCACATGAAGAGATTGCTCGAGTCACTTGAACCCGGGCGCTCCGGTCCGGGGTTCGTGGCGCGCCTGACAACAGTGGTGCTGAACCGTTTCGTGCTCACCCACCCCCTCGAGCGAGGATGTTTTCAGTTTATCCGGTTGACGTTGTTGCGGAGCCGTGTGCACCGGCTGTTAATGGCGGCCTATGCGGGCGTTGGGATCGCCCTGGTGATCGGTGGAGCGGCCGTGATTCTGCGGTGGGCCCCCGGCAGCCGGCCGGTTCCGTCCCTGCTCTCAGTGCAGCTCGTGCTGTCCTTCTTCATCGTTTCGGGAATGCGTTTTGCCTTTACGGTGCCGGCGGAGCTGAATGCCAACTGGCTGTTCCAGGCAGCCGAGCCTTCCGAAACCGCACGCTGCCGTGCTGGCGTTCGGAGAGCAATGCTGGCACTCGCCATTTGTCCGGTGTTGCTCGGATTACTGCCCGCCCACGCTCTGTTATGGGGGTGGCGGATCGCCGGTGCGCACCTCGTATTCGGGCTGGTTCTTTCGGTGCTGCTGGTCGAGTTGTTGCTGCTGAACTTCGATAAGATTCCGTTTACCTGCACCTACCTGCCCGGCAAGGCGAACGTAAAGGGGTTTTGGCCGGTCTACCTGGCGGCGTATTGGATGTACGCTCACTACATGGCGAAAGTCGAGTACCGATTGCTCGACCGTCCCGCAGGTTTTGCACTGTTCCTGTCAGCCATCGCTGCCGTGACCGTCCTGTTGCGCTGGCTCCGCCGGCGGCAGCTCGGGCCCGAATTCCGCTTCCTCTTCGAAGACCTGCCCGACCCCGCCGTTCGCACCCTCAACATCACCCACTGACCGCCCGGAGGGGGATCGGCTTACTCTGCCCCGAGTTTACCGGGAACACCGGCTGGTGACCCGGTGTCTAATCGGGCATGTTGGAAGTGCAGGATGACCTGCTCGGCTACAAACGCTCGGTGGGTTACGTGCCCGAAGAGCCGCACATCTACCCTTACCTCACGGGGCGCGAGTATCTGCTGCTCGTCGGCCGCCTTCGCTGAGAGGAGCGCGCTATGTCGATTCGGGAAAGCCGCTTCGGCCGTCTTGTCGACCACTTCTTCGCCGGTTATCTTGACAACGACCTCCTGAGCTCGTCGGAAGCCGGCTTGCACGCTACACTGACGCAGATCATCGGCCTAGTAGCCGCGCCCGGGTGTATCTATAGCCTGTTCCTGATTCGACGATACGCCGTGTTCGGCTATCGGGAGAGTATGGGGACGACGTGGCCCGACAAGGTTGTGCTGGTGAGCTTCGCCATGATCTTCACCGGCCTGCTTTCCGTCATCGAGTGGGACGCCCTGTTTCCGGACCGGCGCGACTATCAGCTTCTGGTTCCGCTTCCGATCACCACGCGCCTGCTGTTCGCCGCGAAGCTCTCCTCCGTCCTCGTGCTGTTTCTGATCTTCTGGGCGGCGGCGAACGTTGGTCCCGCCGTTTTGTTTCCGTTGATCACGGTGGCGGCCGCCAACTCGGGCTTCGAACTCGCACGCAACGCCGCCGCCCACATCGTCACGACCTTCGCCGCGTGCTCCTTCGTGTTCCTGTTCTTCATCGGCGTCCAAGGCATCCTCTTGAACGTTCTGAGCCCAAAGTGGTTCCGGCGTGCATCGGTTTACGTCCAACTCGCCGCCGTGTTCGCGCTGGTCCTTTTCTTTCTCCTGCTGCCGGCGGTTTTGTCCTCGGTCAAGGCGTGGGTACTGGGAAACGATCCATGGATGTACGCGCTTCCGCCGTTCTGGTTCCTTGGGCTGTACGAGGAGCTGATCGGCCGTGGGGATCCTGTCTTCACGCCGCTGGCGGCCCTCGCGGTCAAGGCGATTGCCGCCTCTGCGGTGGTCTCTGCTTTGGCCTACTGGCTGAGCTACTGGCGGCACATGAAGAGGTCGCTCGAGTCACTCGAGTCCGGGCGCTCCGGTCCGGGGTGCCTTTCCCGCGTGATCGAGGGCATTCTTAACCGTTGCGCCCTTACCCATCCGCTCGAGCGGGCATACTTCTACTTCATTCGCCTCACGTTGCTGCGGAGCCGCGTCCACCGGCTATTGATGGCAGCTTATGTCGGCGTCGGTGTTGCGCTCGTCCTCGGCGGTGCGGCGGTGACTCTTCTGTCGGCTTCCGGCGGCAGACCGGCGCCGGCCCTGCTCTCAGTCCAGCTCGTGCTTTCCTTCTTCGTTGTTTCAGGGATGCGTTTCGCCTTTACGGTGCCAGCGGAGTTGCGCGCCAACTGGCTCTTCCAGGCGGCCGAGCCTTCCGAAACCGCACGCTGCCGTTCCGGTGTACGGCGGGCAATGCTGACACTCGCCGTCTGTCCGGTGCTGCTCGGATTGCTGCCGGTCCACGTCCTGCTATGGGGCTGGCGGTTTGCCGGTGTGCACCTCGTATACGGGCTGGTTCTTTCTGTGCTGCTGGTTGAGTTGTTGCTGTGGAACTTCGAAAAGATCCCGTTCACGTGCTCCTACCTGCCCGGCAAGGCGAACGTGAAGG
>JAEHDI010000191.1 GCA_016880505.1 Bryobacterales bacterium
AGGCCTGGGTGGACTTCACCTACGATCTCCGCAAGCTGGTGGAGAAGTACGAACGGCGCGTGAAGTTGTGAGCCCAGTGGCGGGCCGATCTCCTACGTGTATAGGAACTCCGCCGTAACGTTGCAGCTTCTGCCGGGGACGAGCTGGACCCAATGAGCGCTGAAGCCCTCCGGGAAGATATGGTAACGGTATCCGCTTACCGAAAGCGTTTCGTACTTCGCCCAACGACCCATTCCGAGGAAGTCGACCTCGATCGTGATCTCTGCCGGGTCGCCGGACGCGACCTGGAGGTGAAGCACCTTCCTGTCGAAGCCTGTCATCAGGAACGGGTCGGAGGGCTCGCCGGCCTTCACGTCGGAGTCGCGCCAAGGCCCACCCCAACCGGCGGGCTTGCCCCAGGATTGGCATGGGTGCCGTCGCTACGGTGAACCAGTGTCGGTACGAGGTTGTCGTCGATACGATAAAGCCCCTGGCCTGTGCCGGTGGCGCGTGTGTGCGAGTTGTAGGTGACGGCCCAGAGCGCGTCGGCCCAGGGCATGAGCGCCCCGACGCCGCACTCGGAGCGAAGCGGTCCGGAGTCGGCCTTCAGCCCGACGTTGGGCAGACCGGGCGTGCGGTTCTGGGCTCGGGTGGATGGGCGTACCAAGCCGCCGGCGGCCGCAAGGGATAAGGAACGAAGCAGACTTCGGCGATCGATGGTCATGGCAATCCGCTTCACGATAACGCCAAGGCTCGTTCGGATACAATGCAGGCATGAAAAGCGTCGCATTGCTGTTCCTGCTGGGCGCGCTTGTCACCGCGCAAGTGAAACGCAAGACGGATGAGTTCCCGACGGCTGAGGGACCGCTTCGGATCACCCCGGTTCGCCATGCGAGCCTGATGCTGGAGGGCGGCGGGCAGGCGGTTCACATCGACCCCTGGAGCCAGGGCAACTACGAGGGCCTGCCGCAGGCAGACCTCATTCTGATCACCGACAACCACGGCGACCATCTTGACGCGGCGATGGTCGACAAACTGAAGAAGGCGCGCACACCGGTCGTCGGGCCGGAGGTTGTGACCGCGACGATTCCCGGAGCCGTGCCGATCCGGGCGGGTCAGACCAAGACGTTCGGAAAGTGGACGGTGGAGGCGATGCCGGCCTACAACCTGAAACGTGGACCGGCCGAGGGCAAACTGTTTCACCAAAAAGGGCGGGGCGTCGGCTATGTGCTGACGTTCGGCGGGAAGCGAATCTACGTTTCCGGCGACACCGAGGGAATTCCAGAAATGAAGGCGCTTCGGAATATCGATATCGCCTTCGTATGTATGAACCTGCCCTACACGATGCCGCCGGAGGAGGCCGCCGAGGCCGTGCGCGCCTTCAAGCCGAAGATCGTGTACCCATATCATTACCGCGGCTCAGACCTGCTGCTGTTCGAGAAAGGGCTGGCTGGGACGGGGATCGAAGTTCGAAACCGGGACTGGTATTATTGACCGCCCATGCGCTTTGACAACAGAGTTGCGATCGTCACCGGCGCCGGGCGGGGGATCGGATTCGGCATCGCCGAACGGTTTCTGGAGGCCGGCGCGTCGGTGGCTGCGGTGGATGTACAGGCCGGCCGGATTCAGGACGCGGCCGAACAACTAGGCTCGAAGGGGCCGTCGCTTGCGATCGCCGCGGATGTCTCCGTGGAAGAACAAGTGGAGGCGGCAGTTGAAGAGACGGTGAAACGGTTCGGCCGTCTGGACGTCTTGGTCAACAACGCCGGAATCGAAGTGCTCGGCTCCGCTTCGGAGATCTCAGTGGAGGGGTGGGACCGCCAGCTCGACGTCAATCTGAGGGGTGCTTTTCTCTGCTCGAAGTATGCCGTGGAGAAAATGCGCGGGCGCGGCGGGGCGATCGTGAACATCGCCTCAGTACACGCCTTTGCGTCGTACCCCGGCGTTGTGGCGTACGACGCATCGAAGGCCGGCATGCTGGGGATGACGCGGGCGATGGCCCTTGACCACGCCAAAGACGCCATCCGCGTCAATGCGATCTGCCCGGGTTACATCGACACGCCGATGCTGGACGCCTGGCTCAAGACCATGCCCGATCCTCACGAGGCGATGCGCGGCATTCTCAAGTGCCACCCGTTGGGCCGGATCGGCACCCCGCGGGATATCGCTGAGGCGGTACTCTTCCTCGCGTCCGAGGCCGCCTCGTTCATCACCGGGGCCACACTGGTGGTGGACGGCGGCATGACCATCCAGGGCCACTAAGACGCGGGCCTCGCGCCAGCGACGGGACGGAGGCGGAGACCGAGGCACGGCCGGGGAAAAATGTCGATCGCCACAACGCCGCCGGCATCCGCGGATATCTCCCGCATTTCCTCGTCGTCCACCTCGATCTCATACGCCTTGCCGGGCTTCAATCCGACGATGAAGATGGCCTTCGCCTCCGGGTCGTCGATGTTGAAGCGCGATGCGCCTGAGGCGAAGACGGCCACGGCATCGCCGATGCGCACCGGTTTGGCGCCCGGACCCGCCTTCACCACCTTGCGCTGCCCGTTCTCGAACAACTGAATCTCGCCGTCAAGGGCGCCAAGCCAGACCGCGTCGTCGTCCCAGCTTGAGCGCAGGAAGAGCAGGCCCCGGCGGGCGTCGTGCTGCGCCAGCGGCATGTGGTAGTAGCTCAGTCCCGGCTGGTAAGGATTGGCCCAGAGGAACTCGTAAGGAGTTCCGAAGGCGCTTCGCAACAGGAAGCGGTCGTGGATCAGCCAGCCCTGGAGGAACTGGTGCTCTCGCATGTTCGCATCGTACGCGGTCATCGCGAGGTCGGCCGCGCGGGAGAGCGCCGCTACGTCCAAGTCCGGTTCGCCGTCGCCGGTCCACGCGGGGATGCGGTACTCATTCTCGGGCGCGGGGTAAGAGGCGGGATAGTAGCTCAGGAGACGGTTGACGGGAAGGTCGCGAAAGAACCCGGGGGCGTTCTCACGGAGATCGATTTTCAGGTTGTCCTGGACGGCGTGCAGGATTTCGAGGAGCGGGTAGACATCTTCGCCGTTCAGACTCTTCTTTCCGGACTGCAGCGCGGGCGCCATTTCGCCACGCCACCATTTCCGGATGATGTCCCGCAGGTGCTGTTCCGAAGCTGGGAAATCATGATCCGCCAGCGCGATCGCGGCGAGCGCTCGATCTCGCGTGGGGGCGACTTCGTGCATCGTCGCCGCTTTGCCGATCCAGGTCCGTATTCTGGCCCCGAGACGGGCCGATTCGTCGCCGGTGAGACGGCTCTCACACCAATCGAGCACCAGCGCTGCTTGGCGGAGGTCTGCCGCCGGCCCGAGTGCCCAGTCGATCGCAATCCGGCAGTGCGCCGAGTCGCCGGTGACCTGTGAGTAAAGGGCATGGGCGAACCCAGGTTCGGGCATCCGCGCGCCGCCGGACATCAGCGCGTTGAACTGCTGCCAGCGGAGGGATGAGCGCTCGCGTTCCCGTTTCAACAGACGGAGACGCTTTGTGTTCAAGAAGAGCCGCGGGTGCTCCGTGTAGACTCGGTACTCCTCCTCCACGACCTGCGGCCAGGCGGTGGCTACCAGTATCAGAATCAGCAAGAGGCAGGGGGCACTCCGGAGGGGCATTCGATTCGATTGTGTCACAGTGACACAGGCGACGCAGCAGTGACACGCCAGCAGGGTCGCTCGCCTGTCAGCATACCTAGCATTTTCAATGAATTACGGCTGGTTCCAATTGGTTGGATGGGTGCTGTTAGGAAGACCGAATTGATGGAGTAGCTCTTTGAACCTGCCCTCTGCTGCAACAGGCAAGCGTGGGCGATGGGTGGTGTCAGCGAACGACGTGCTCGCGGGAGACGGTGTTTCGAGTTTAGTCCGCTCATTCCAACGATTGCAGGTTGCAACAGAGGGTCATTTTTTGGATTACCGGCATCATAATGTCTCGCCGGGGATCTCGAGTTTCGGCCGCTATCTGGCATTCGTGGTGTAGGAGAGATAGGACGCGGGCCTCACCAGGAATGGAACGGCCAAGCGGGTGTTCAATTTTCCAGATGCGCCGGCGCCGGATCCCAAGCCCATAAGGGCAGACCGCATCGGAAGCGGAGGCATCCAACCCCCTCCGGACCTTCCGATGCGGTTTTCTTTCTTGAGCCGGCCTGCGCAGGCGTCCTACCAGCGGAGGGTTCCGGAGCGCGGTTCTTCCTCGAGGTTGGGAAGGTAAAGTGTCTTGCAGTTCTCGCAGCGGTAGATCTCCGCCTCCGGCCCGAATTTCTGCTTTACGTCATCGCCGAAGAAGTACCAGCGCTTGAGGTGCCCGGCGCAGACCTTTCCCTTCTCGTCCTTTTCATTACAGGCGCGCTGGCGCAGGACGCGTCGCTTTACTTTCGTGCCGTCACTGAGGGTGTCGACCAGCTCGGAGACCGGCGCCGGATGATCAGGCAGTGGAAACTTCGGCGTAGACATGGGGTTCAGAGAACCGAGTATAGCAAGGGTGTGCTACATTGTCCTCGCCGAGATGCCTGCCCGCGAGAGCGAGTCGCTGATCCTTCGAACTTACCCGTTCCAGGAGGGCGATCTTATCGTCAGCTTCCTGGCCCGCGACCTCGGCAAATTGCGAGGGGTGGCGAAGCGTGCCCGGCGTCCGAAGAGCCCCTTCGGCGCGGGTTTGGAGCGGCTGTCCCACGTCCGCCTCTCCTACTTCCAAAAGGAAAGCCGCGAGCTGGTCACGCTGGACTCGTGCGAGCTGATCCGCTCTTCGTTCGAATTCCAGTCGGATTACGCCGCGGCCGTCGCGCTCGACTACGTGGCCGAGGTTTCCGAGCAACTCCTTGCTCCGGCTGAGCACAGCGAGCGCTTTTTCCGGCTCCTCCTCGCCGTATTGGATCACTTTTGGGCCTTGCGTTCGGAAGGGGTGTGGTCAGCGGTGCTCTACTTCACCCTCTGGTCGGCGAGGCTGTCGGGATTCCTGCCGGAGCTGAAAGCGAGCCGCAGCTCACTGGAGCTTGCCACTGAGATCCTGACGACGCCGATCGGCGCGCTTGCCCCGCGGCAGTGGACCCGGGAGACCGCCGCCGATCTCCGGCGCTTCCTAGTTCGCCGCATCGAGGAACATATCGAGCGCCGGCTGATTACGGCGCCGCTGCTCGAGAGCCTGTGAAACCACGGTGAAACCACGGACAAAAGCCTCTGCCGCCGCGTTGTGGTAACCTGATTCTTACGCCAGCCGCCGGCATTTCCGCCGGGGTGAGTCAACCCGCCACGAAGCGGCCGCACCTGTACCGAGAAGCAGCACAAGGGTTCTGTGCCGAGCCGCCGGTTGGACGTTAGCGCAAGTTCCGGAATGGATTCGTTTCAAGAGACCCTTTTCAAGCTGAAGAACTACTGGGCGAAGCGCGGGTGCGTCATCCAGGAGCCGTATGACGTCGAGGTGGGCGCCGGGACGATGTGCCCGGAGACCTTCCTTCGCGTGCTGGGACCGAAGCCGTACCGGGTGGCGTACGTCCAACCCAGCCGCCGTCCGGCCGACGGGCGGTATGGCGAGAATCCGAACCGCCTCTACAAGCACTCGCAGCTTCAGGTGATCCTCAAGCCGTCACCCGACGACGTGATGGACCAGTACCTGGACAGCCTCGAAGCGATCGGCATCGACCTCGGGAAACATGACATCAAGTTCGAGGAAGACAACTGGGAATCGCCGACCCTCGGCGCGTGGGGCATCGGCTGGCAGGTGATGCTCGATGGGCTGGAGATCACGCAGTTCACATACTTCCAGCAGTGCGGAGGCGTGGATCTCGACCTCGTTCCGGCTGAACTGACATACGGTCTGGAACGGCTCACGGCGTTTCTCCAGGGTAAGGAAAGCGTATACGACATCGAGTGGGCTCCACAAGCCTCCTACGGCGACGTGCGGCTGGCGGACGAGCTTCAATTCTCCGTCTACAACTTCGAGATGGCCGACGTAGGGACGTTGTGGCAGTTGTTCGATCTGCACGAGAAGGAATGCCGGCGGCTGCTCGACGCCTACCCTGACTACGGGGACAAGAAGCGCTTCCCGGTGCTGCCTGCCTATGACCAGGTGCTGAAGTGCTCGCACTTGTTCAACCTCCTGGACTCGCGTGGCGCGATCAGCGTCACGGAGCGCGTGGGGGTAATCGGGCGAGTACGGAAGCTGGCGGTCGGCGTGGCGCAGGCGTGGCTCGACCAGAATGCGGCTGAGGCGGCTGCATGAAGACTCTCCCGTTCCTGCTCGAGATCGGCACGGAAGAGATCCCCGACTGGATGATCCGTCCGGCGCTCGAAGACCTGGGCCAACTCTTCCGCGACGTGCTGGCCGCGAACAAGCTATACTGCGGCGTGACCTGGGTGGATGCGACGCCCCGGCGGCTCGTGTTGAAAGCCGACGGGCTTCCCGTGCGGCAGGTGGACAGCAAAGAGACGGTCACAGGCCCGCCGAAGGCAGCCGGCGAGGGCGCCGCGAACGGGTTCGCACGCAAGCTCGCTGTCGAAGTGTCC
>JAEHDI010000192.1 GCA_016880505.1 Bryobacterales bacterium
AGATAGGCGCCGGTCATGAACACGACGCCGTGGCTGAGATTGAGAATATCCATGACCCCGAATATCAGGGTCAGGCCCGCAGCCAGCAAGAACAGGAGAAGTCCGAACTGCAGGCCGTTCAGGAACTGTTCGACGAGAAGCAACGGATTACTCCCGCGGCAATATCACCTCATGGAAATCAGGGCTTCGCCATGCGGCAGCTTTGAACGTAGGGATCTTCCGCGTCCTTGAAGATCGTGTCCTTTGTCTTGTAGTCAAATAACCCGTCACGCTTGATGACTTCGGTGATGTAATAATCCTGAATGGGAAAGTGGTTTGTGTTGTAGCGGAACTTGCCACGGACTGACGAGAACGGGGCCTTCTCAATTGTGGCGATAACTTTCGCCTTGTCTGTCAGGTCTCCTCGGAGCTCCGCCACCGTTCCGGAGATCAGCATCGCCGCATCGTATGATTGGGCATCGAAATACGACGGGTACCGGCCGGTCTTGGCCTTGAAACCCTCAACGAATTTTTTGTTCTGCGGGTTGTCGATGTCCGACACCCACTGGCTTGCGGTCTCGGTTGCCAAGGCGGCGTCCCCAATCGCCGGCAGCGTGATCGTGTCGGTCGTAAACCCGGTAAACAACGGCACCTGATCCTTCAATCCGGCCTGCTGATATTGCGCAAAAAACTGCTGTCCGGCGGCGCCAGGATAGAAGGCGTAAACGGCGTCAGGTTTTGCCGCTCGAATCTTGGACATCTCGGCGGAGAAGTCGAGCTGCCCCGGCCAACGGGTCAGCTCTTCGGCAATGACTTCGCCTTTGAAGGTGCGTTTCACGCCCGCCGCAGCGTCTTTGCCGGCGGCTTGGTTGGGCACTATGATGAAAAGCTTCTTGATGCCGCGGCGGTTGAGAATTTCACCGACTGCCATATGCACTTGGTCGTTCTGCCAGGAAACCGAAAAGAAGTACGGTGAACAACCCTCGCCTGCAATTTGAGATGGGCCCCCCACCACACCCACCAAGATCACCTTGGCGTCGATAGCAGACTTGTAGGAAGCCAGCAGAACATTGGACCAGTTGTACCCCGTCAGGAAGTCGACTCGGTCGCTCTGGATGAGCTGATCGGTTACCTGCTTGCCGACCTCCGGCTTCTGCTGATCATCACGATAGATAACCTCGACGGGCCGGCCGCCCATCTTTCGACCCAGGTGATCGAGCGCGAGCTCAAAGCCGTCTCTTTCCGCGTTCCCCAAGGCGGCGTTGGGACCGCTAAAAGTATTTACGAAACCGATTTTGAGTTTTTCCTGCGCCGAACTCGCGAGCGAAGAGGCAAACAGCAGGGAAATGACCGCGCCGCAGACGTTTAGTGCAGCAGCCAGACGACAGGTCCGAGACATTCTACTCCCCGATCTTCGTCAATTTCTCGGGTGCATGAAGGTAGTGGCGCTGAGCCGGCTGGTGCCCTTTCAAGCTCCCAAGAAACTGTACGGGCTGCCGCCAGCTGCGTCAACTGATTTTATAAAATCCTTCTTTTCATCGATTAAACTCAGAGCTTACGAAATTCCGATGCCTGGCGGGCATCCCGACTTCGCATCCTCCTTAGGAGCAAGGGCCAAGTTATTTCATGCGTCTGGTGCTTTCGACGAACCAAGTCGCGGCTATGTGCTGTGGAAACCATTGATCAGTCGGACAGCCGCACGCGCCTTCGTGCGGCCTACAACAGCCTCCTGGCGGCCAACATTATCTTGGCTAAACCTGATCGCTGCGCGAACCCATCGCCTCCAGTACGACCTCAGGCGTCAGTGAGCCGACGTTTGAAGAGTGCAGGCAACGTGACCGATACGCAGTCGCCGCACGACGAAGATCGTCGGGGAGCGCCATGACCGTGTGGTCGAGGAGAGACGTGGTCACCGTCACAAACGTGGAACGGACGCACTCGATGCCTTCCTTGAATGCGTGGACCGTGAAGGTCAACGATGCGCGTCCAATGTCACAGACGATCACCGCGACATCCAGAACGTCGCCCATGCTACTCGGCTTAGCAAAGTCCGCGGATACGTGGGCATACCCCAAACCGATCCTGCGCTTCCCGATCAGGTCGTGATAGGAAATGCCAAGCGCTTCCCCGTACCAATCCTCAACGGCTCCGTTGAACAGACTGAGATATTCCGGCATGTAGACGATGCCCGCAGGATCGCAGGATCCAAAGCGGACGGGGATACGCGTCCGCCACGCGGCTTCCGGCATCTGGCACAGCGTCAGGGATTCGAACCGAGCCACATTCAAACCATACATTTATTTTGTGCCGAAAGTATTATTTTCATAGCGCACGGCTGCCTGCAAGTCGAGCTTG